>SKIY01000117.1 GCA_007116205.1 Candidatus Izemoplasma sp.
ACTCAGTAAATAAATAATAATAACTGCAATAAAAAGCGCAGCCCCAACCATGACATAAATCATAATCTGATACCACTGATTTAATGAATCCAATTGTTCAATCATATCCGTGCGGTGCACAATAAACGCACCACCCATCGATTCAACACGCGTCTCAGTATACAACCGATTAAACGTTGCATCCTCACCCGTAATCAGCGTACTGATTATTGCGCGGTCATAATAAACAGATTCTCCAGGATAAACATCCGCAATCGCCACAACCGGAAGATCTACATCATACCCATAAGCAGAAACGGTCACCGTATCACCAACATCTATACGCGTTAAATCATGAAAACTTTTAGAAATAACAAGCCCTTCAGATACTTTCGGTACGACACTATCACCATGCCGGTCCCGCAACGTATAAAGCGTTGAATCCGCATCCAGTCCAATCAACGTCGCGCGCGTTTTTCCAACAAAAACCAAAATATCCAATCCTTTTTCATGACCTTCCTTTTCACAATCCACCATATAATCACAATAAACAACGCTTTCATACGTATGTTCACCATAATAATCATGCATCGTTCGATTAAAAACATCACGCATTCCTAAACTGAGAAAAGCCAAATACAACCCTAAAAATATTCCAATAGCATAAACACTAACCTTCGCCCATTGACGAACCAACATAGACCCTTGCAACACACTTAATATATCAAACTTACTAAGCAACTTTTTCAACCAGGCGATCCGTACTGGTTTTGCTTTATGCATTTTTGGTTCAATCAATAATACCGGTGAAGGTCTCACCATACTATTCAGCCGTAAAAACGTTAAAAACACTACAATACCCGTTGGCACAACAATCGCAATTAAGGCATCCGAAAACAAAAACGTAATATCCGCTTGCGGCAACAAATAAATCCGCAAATACAACGCCTGCATCCAAGGTGCCGTATAATACCCTAACACATAGCCAATACTCAAAGACGTCACTGCAAACACTAATACCGCCACAACATACGGCATGACCATTTCTGAAGGTCGTACCCCTAAGGCTTTAAAAACACCCAAAGTACGCTTCTCTTCACTCATCGTTTTTGATACCATAACCCCAACAATAACCATACCGATAACCGCAATAACAGCACTTAAAAATAGCCCTACTGCCTGACCACCATCAAGCTCCGCATAAATAGCGCCACTTCTTGGATTATGTTCAGTTAATATCACCTGCTCAACAAATCCTAACCCCATCAAAGTCGTTTCAAACTCAACCGCGTCATAAGCGCCTGCAAATATACCTGCATACTCAACATGTTGACTCGTATCTAGACCATCAAAATTCCCATCTGTCATCAACGCATATGTTTGATTCGCACTATCAAACATATAAAGATGTTCAAAAATGGGTAAATTATAATCTGGAAACAACACAAATCCACTAATAACAAACGATTGTTCATTAATCGTAACTTGATCCCCAATAGTTATATCATTCAAATCCGCATATAAACGGCTAACCGCTACCTCACGATCGTTAGGCCAGTCTCCGTGTTCAATATAACTTTTATTTATCGTTTCCATATCTTTTAAAACGCGGACACGATGACGCGTGTCTTCAGCCGTTAAAAACGTATCTTTATAAAACCTAACATCCATCGTTAATCCGTCATAACTGTGCTCTATAGCCAAACGTCTATGCTCAATAATCGCTTGATAACAGCTTTGATTTGCATGTTTGATTTCAATGAGTGGTGTTTGTTCCTCAATACTGCAACTCAAATCAAACTGCACATCTGCACTGGTAACATAGCCGCGTGTCCCAACCATAAAATCTTCTTGTTCCGTCTCTTCAAAAAACGTTTCAGAAGCATCTTTTAAAGCCGTTACCGACATCGACATAACACTATAAATAAAACCACTTACAACCAATAAAACGCCCAATAATAAAACCGTCAACCACTGTCTTTTAAATGTCATAAAAACATGTTTAAAAAACATTACTCGCTCCAGCGAATATCTTTCGCAGCCACTGGGGTATTTTCAATAACCTCAACAATGTTCCCAGAGTTCATCTTAACAATACGATGCGCCAGTTTCGCAATACTCGCATTATGTGTAATCAATAAAATCGTGGTTTTGTACGTTTTATTTAATTGCTGTAAAATACCCAAAACATTCTTTCCCGTATCCTCATCTAAAGCCCCTGTTGGCTCATCACAAAACAACATCTTTGGCCGTTTTACTAAAGCTCTTGCAATAGACACCCGCTGCTGTTCCCCTCCTGAGAGTTGAAAAGGATACTTAGACGCATGTTTATCCATACCAACATCTTCTAACAGCTTATCGACTGCTAATGGCTTATCGACCAACCGTGCGCCAATCAACACATTTTCACGTACCGTGAGCGTCTGCAACAGATTGTACTGTTGAAAAATAAACCCGACATGATGTCTCCGAAAGAGCGTTAACGCTTTTTCATTCATCGTATGAATATCAAAATCATCAATCTTAATCGTTCCCTCATCCATACGATCTAATCCACTCATCACATTTAAAAGCGTACTTTTTCCAGACCCACTCGGTCCTAAAACAACAATAAATTGCCCCGCTTTAATATCCAAATCAACCTCATTTAATGCCTTCGTAGTTACCTCACCACTACCATAAGTCTTCGTAACACCTTTTAATTGAATGCCCATATCTCTCACCTCAACCATATCTATTTTACTTATAACACTTTTAAAAAGCGCTGATCAATAATCGAATACAAATAGCCTTTAATGAATTTATCTGTCATTTTTGATAAAACCGTGCGATACCCTTCAATTTGCTGAGCATACTCACGCTTATCAATCGCTTTTAACTTATAATCAATAATCACAAACGCATCTTCTGTCTCAACCAATAAATCAATAAAACCTGTCGTCACTTCACCATCAGAATCAACCATAAATGGATACTCTTTATAAACAGCTTTAATCTCCAAGCTACGCATTAAATCGCTTGTAAAAAACGCCGCTAACAGGTCTTGGCTACGCTGATCTTTTGTAAGCGCCTTAATTTGTGGCATAAACGGCTTATGAAAATCAATGTTTTCTAAAAAGGCATGCATCCGGTTCCCCTCGCGAATCGCTTCTAACGTCTGCGTACTTAACAAGCTATCAATATCTTTACTATACTTCGTCGTTATCGCACGTTCGTGTTGTAGCGCTTTATAATACGTTTTTGATTCAACCGCTCCCTCAACCGCCTTTAAACTAGGTTGATAATCACGGAAAGACGGATCAAGCTGATAATCCGACAACCGAATTCGCAGACAATTTTCAGAAAACCCATCCAGCACCGAATGCATAACACGCTCAAAAGAAGTATAAAACCGTCGGCGTTCTAACGCCTTAACAAGCCCTTTTTCATCTTTATGGAAGTGTATCTCACAATCGTCATGCAAAGGCACAATACACGCTTCTTGAGCGCGCGTTAAAGCCACATAAAGCACGCGTAACCGCTCTGATACATCTTCTTCTAAAAATGCCTCCTCATACAAATCAAATAAATACGACTTGCGCAACCCATCATCTTCATACGGAAACAAAAACCCAACCGTTGAATCAAAGACTGCTTGATGTTTCTGCCGGCGATTAAACCGTTTCATCAACGAAGGGACATAGACAATCGGAAACTCTAATCCCTTTGATTTATGAATCGTCATTAACCGCACACTTCCAGTACTATCAAGCCGCGCGGTATCGAAATCAACTTCTAAATCCGCTTCAACCAACGCATCAAAATAAATTACCAAGTCTTTCAAAGTATAACCCTCTAAAGCCAATCGTTCGACAATATTCTCAAGATACATCATCCGCTGTTTCGCTTCAAAAGTATCATCGAGAGCCGTCAGTTGCTCTGCAACCGCAAACTGCTTTAACACTTGATCAAAACTATCCACAATCGTCGCAGTTTCAGTCGCATGAGCGATGGCCATTATCGCATCGAAAAACGCATTAAAGGCTTTTTCAGAAAATGTATTTTTAAAAGGTCGTTGTTCCGGCAAAGCCAACAGCTGCTTCACAATCAAATCATCCGAAAAATCAAACACAAAACTGCGCACTACACTTAAAAAGCAATGTTTAATATGCGCTTGATAATACGCATCGTCAGTAAAACAATGCACCAACTTTAACATATTGCGGTAAAAATCAATATCCATCGCCGTCATAAACGGCGCACTACGCATCACCGTTAGCGGTACCCCCGCTAATTCAAATACCTTTTTAAATAAATCAAACTTTCCTGAAACACTCGCCAAAATAGCAAAGTCATCATACCGTGCTAACCGCAGAGTGTCTTGCTCGCGATCATACACCTTAACACGTCCAACCTTAGCCGCAATATCCTTCGCAATATAAAACATTTCCATCTCTTCAAAAGTCAACTGTTTCTTCTCAATATAATCCTCTACATCATCTTCAGTATAAAGCGCTACCGTTAACCCATAACGCAAATTACTATCAGTATGTTCATCATAGGCAAGATTTCCATATCTTAAGGCTTGATCACTCGTGTAATCGACCCCGCCAATCGTCGCATCCATAATTGCACTAAATAGTTTATTTAAATCTCTCAAAACTTCCTTACGCGAGCGAAAATTCGCATTCAGTGCTATCGCTTCTCCCGCATCCGTTAACGCATAACGTGATAGCTTTTGTGTAAACAACTTCGGCTCCGCATGTCTAAAACGATAAATCGATTGTTTAACATCGCCAACTTGAAACACATTATCATTAGCAATTAACTCAATAAAACGCTCCTGCAAATGATTGGTATCTTGATACTCATCTACCATAATCTCAGCAACATCATTTCGCAACCGCGTCCGAACTTGTTCATGCTCTTCTAATATTTTAATTGTCAACCGCGCCACACTCGCAAAAGTCATAACCTCATGTGAAATCTGATAAGCCATAAACGCCTCATCAAACCGACGCAATAATTCACAAACAATCTCAAGATGTTCACTGCTTTTATAATATTGCTGACGATGTTCATCTTTACTATAAACCAAGCGCCCAACAATCTCTTTATACATGTCACTCAACTGTTTTCTTACCAGTTTTAAAGCCTCCGACTCAGCATCGCCATCAACTTTCTTTAACGCAGCCGAAACTTTATGTAAGGTTGGAAAACCACCAAGATTGGCCACACTATCCTTAATATCCTCATACTTATCCGCTTTAAATAGCGTACAAAAATGCTTATAAACACCTTCAATATATTCAAGCGATGCCTCATAATGACAAAGTGCTTTCGCATCTAAAATAGCATCTTCAAAATTCGATATCATCTCTTTTAACAAATACACATACGCAGAAAAAGTCTTTTCAAAATGCGCCTCAGTAAACTGCGCCACACCAAATTGGTCCAATGCTGCATCGATATTCGTATAAAAGCTTAACTGCGTATACATTTGTAACAATAAATTAACCAATCGTTGATCATTTTTCACTTCAAAAGCACGAACAAAAGCTTCAAATCGCTTATCTTTCGCTTGGTAATACGTCTCAAAAATATCTTCTAAGATTTTTCGTTGACGAATTTCTAAAGCCGCCGTATCTCCTATCGCTACTTTCGATGAAATATTATAGACATGACCATACGTTTTTAACAAATAAAGCGCATAACTATCAAATGTACGGATATGCGCCATATCCAAAGTTTCTAAAGCCGATGCTGCTACCGCAGTATCCTCTTTTAAAAGCTTCTTACGGATGCGTAGTTTCATCTCTTTAGCCGCCGCATTGGTAAACGTCAAAACCACCAACCGATCAACCATCACATTATTTCTAATTTTTTCGATGACGCGCTCACTTAATACCGCCGTTTTACCACTACCAGCGCCCGCACTGATCAACAAATTTTTCCCCGTCGTATGGATTGCTTTTGACTGTTGTTTAGTAAACCGCATTACAATCCCTCCCTATGTCGCTTAAGCCACGCAAACAACGTTTCTTCATCCGCTGGAATCTCTACCGTTTGATAATCATCAGCGCGCTTATAACAAACATCATTAAATGGACAATAGGTACAACTAAGATCTTTATGTTTTTCATCACGCTTCGGATCAATCGCAAAATCCCCTGCCAAAATATGATCAATCGCCGTTTCAATTAACGCTTCAAGATGTTCAACTAACAACGCCAAATCATCTGTTTCATACCGCTTAACCGATTTATAAAAATCACCATCACGTTTAAAACGCATGCCTTGGATAAAACTATCTTCATCCGCATCGTGATCAATCTGTAAAACCTCATCAACATGATTAACCGTATAACCCTTCCACTTTAAAGCATCTTTAAACAACACCTCATCGGATTGATCTGGCTGTAAAATCTGTTTTGACTTTAACAAGGTTTGTTCATAAAAACCACTAATCTCGCGAACATCCCCTTGCGTTGCATCTAAGTAAAGAATCACATAAAACAATAACTGTGCATTCAACCCATAAATTGCATGTTTCAACTGTAACGTTGGTTTCCCTGTTTTATAATCGAGTAAAACAACGCCCAACCCTTTTTCAGTTTCACGTTTTAACACCTTATCAATAATCCCAGTTAACACCGCTTTATCATATTTTTTCTCATAACGGCGTTCACGGTCAACAACATCATATGAAGACCGACTGTGCTGCGCGCTGATTTCATCTAGTACCGCTTGAACAACCCGCTTACTTTCACGCATAAAATACATCGTTTTTGCAGAAATATCACTGCGTCCACTAAAAATTTCTGCTAAAACACGATCATAAAACGCATCATCTATGGTTTCTTCTAATAACCCCTGCTCTAACACACGATGGAAATAATTTCCTAAATCCAGTGCCAAATGCTCCTCAAAAGGCTCAACGTTTAAAACACTTTCCAACAAAAAACGGAATTTACAACTAAAATAAATATTCAACCGACTAAAAGACAATTTCAAAGGTACTTTTACGACCCGCTGAAGCGTCTCAATACCTAAGCCAGTAAAGCGATTATCAAACCGCTTAATCGTATCTTTAACCTGTGGATAAAGCGTCGTTAAAGCATCAGAACGCGTCCCATAAAGCACATAATCATCATACGCCTCTTTACTAATAACCTTATCAAAAGCATACGCATACGGCTGTTTTAACAAATCGTTTACAACCCATTCTCTAACCGGTAATACCCGTAAAATTTCTTCTAAAAACGCCGAAGGATAATACCCTTCAGTTAAGCCTTCAGAAGCATATGAAAAATAAACATTCGGAATCTGAGTCACCATCTCAAAATACCATGCTTTTCGTTGCTTATTAAGCATATCCGCTGTATCATAACCAATCATTTTCTTCTCTTTTTTACTCAGCAAATCCGTTTCACTCACAAATGCTGGAAAATAAGCCTCCGCACACCCGATCGCAAAAAGATGCGTGACTTGTTCTACATCAATATTCATCCCTGTCGTCACGGTCACAGCACGCTTAAACATTCCTTCACGATACGGTGTTGTTTCTAAAACATAACGGATACTTTCAAGCAAATCTTCAATCGGTTCATCCCCTTCAACAAAAGGATTGACCGCATGCAGTATCTTATGATATAACCGCAGCCCATCACGCGGTTTAATTAACTCTAACGCCTCACTTAAAGCCGTAAACGCATCACCGCTCATCGACTTTAAAATATCATAAAAGCGCTGCGTAATCTGATAATGCCAAAGCACACGCATGTCTTGAGTATTGATTGGAATCCCAAACTGATGAAACAACCGTTTAAGATACGGGCGATACTCCCCAACCCCACATGAAACAGCAACCGAATCCAAAGCAACCCCAGACATTTCTAAATCGCGTATTTCAGCCGCGACAGAAGCAATCTCACGCTCAACATCATCAAAAAAGTGATATTGCAATGTTTGAGAAATAGACGGTTCATCGTTAGGGATTTCAAGGTATGGTTCAATAGTCTCTAACACCTCTAACGCCATATTAATTTTAGAATCCTTTTTATCTAAATCGACAATAATAGCCTTATCTTTAAAAAGTAACGCTTGCTCAGCGGTCGTGATAATCAACCCTTTTTTGATTAAATGCGTCTTTAATGCAAGTAACTCTTTTAACGTTTCTGTTACGGCATTTTCTTCGTTAATAAAATACAAAAAATCTAACCAAGGTTCAACGACATGCATCTTTTTATCAAAAAAACTTGCTGTTTCAAATACCGCACGCTTATCATAAGCAAACAGTACTTTTTCTACCAAATCATGTACATGCATAAACTGCATAGCCTTAAAAACATGCGCTTCTCCTAAGCGTTTTAAGACCGCACGTTGTTTATATGGCTCCGTAATGACGAGTACCGGACGATTCGCTTTTACAATCGCATCATACAATTTCATAACTTATACCCCTTGTTTTTTTACCTTAGTTCGCAATTGTCCACACGCCGCATCAATATCTGAACCGCGCTCTTTCCGCAGTGTTGCATTAATGCCTCTTTTCAAAAGCTGTGCATGAAAGGCTTGTGCATCTTCTTCTTGACTCGGTTTATAAGAAAATTCTAACACCGGATTATACCGAATCAAATTAACGTATGCATTAATCCCTCTAATCTTATCAGATAACAAGTTAGCATGTTTAATTTGATCATTCACCCCTGCTAATAAAATATACTCAAACGTCACACGACGATTGGTTTCGTCCACATAACGCCTAACACTAGCTAATAAAGCGTTCATCGGATAAACATCATTAATCTTCATCAATTTAGAACGAATCTCATCATTTGGTGCATGCAAACTGATCGCTAAATTCACCTGCGTTTTCCGTTTCGCAAACGCATCAATTTTCGGCACAATTCCACTTGTTGAAACCGTAATATGTCGTGCACCGATTTCAAACCCATGCGGGTTATTAATAATATCAATAAAGTCCATCACAGCGTCATAATTATCAAACGGTTCTCCCGTTCCCATAATAACAACATGAGAAACACGTTCTTGTTCAACCATTTCAACCCCAACAACCTGCATCACCATTTCTGCAACCGTCAAATTACGAACCCGCTTTTCCAGCCCGGACGCACAAAAAGAACAGCCAATATTACACCCAACTTGCGTTGTTACACATAAACTTTTACCATAATCATGCTGCATTAAAACCGCTTCGATCAAATGATCATCCGTTAACTTAAACAAATACTTCTTCGTACCATCAGCCGCCACTTGCTTATGAAAAAGTTCCAACTGTTCAAGCGTAAATGTACGATTTAAATACGCTCGTAATTTCACACTTAAGTTTAACATCGCATCAAAATCGACCACCTTATGGCGGTAAATCCAATTAAAAATCTGCTTAGCATTAAAAGCCTTAAATCCTGCATCGACAAGATGTAATTCCAAAGATTTCAATGTTTCGTTATATATGTTTTTCATCCTAATCACCTGTCAACATTATACCATAGACTCCCCCTACATACTGCACCTAAAAGAAAAACCCTCCATTTGGAGGGTTTATACTAATCTTCGTGTTTCATCAAAATTTCATGGGCATCTTTGTACTCATATCCGAATACATCTGCAACCGCTTTATAAGTCACATGTCCACCCAATACATTAACACCTTTTAAAAGTGGTTCGCTATCTAAACATGCAATACGGTATCCTTTGTTCGCAATTTCAAGTGCGTAAGGAATCGTAGCATTCGTAAGCGCAAACGTCGAAGTACGCGGCGTTGCACCTGGCATATTCGCGACACTATAATGAATAATCCCGTGTTTTTCATAAACAGGGTTGTCATGGGTAGTAATTCGATCAATCGTTTCTACCGAACCACCTTGATCAATCGCTATATCCACAATAACAGCACCTTCAGGCATTTGCTTAACCATTTCTTCAGTGATAATCTTCGCTGCTTTTGCACCAGGAATCAAAATCGTACTTACAACAGCATCAGCACTCTTAAGCGACTCAGCTATATTCAACGGGTTTGATTTTAAAACCGTAACCTCTTTATCAAAAATATCTTCCAAATAACGCATACGATCTTCATTTAACTCAATAATCGTTACACGCGCTCCAAGTCCAATCGCCATGCGTGCCGCACTAATACCAGCAACACCACCACCGATTACAACCACATGTCCACGAGCAACCCCTGGAACACCTGATAATAAGACACCACGTCCACCACGATGTTTCTCAAGTTGCGTCGCCGCTACAATCGTACCACGACGTCCAGCAACCTCACTCATCGGGCGCAGCAAAGGTAATGCATTCCCAACTTGAACGGTCTCATAAGCGATCGCCTTACACTTAGATTCAACAAGTGCAGCTGTAAGCGCCTCTTCCGCAGCCAAATGCAAATACGTAAAAATAATTAAGTCTTCTCTGAAAAAGTCATATTCGCTTGGTAGCGGTTCTTTGACCTTAATAACCATTTTTTGTGACCAAGCATCTTCCGCTGTATCAACAATGGTTGCACCTGCAGCCACAAATTCCTCATCAGAAATCCCTGAACCTAGCCCTGCAGTCTTTTGAACAAAAACCTCATGTCCATTCGCAACAAGTAAACTTACACCAGCAGGTGTAATACCGACACGATTCTCATTGTTCTTAATTTCTTTCGGTACACCAATTTTCATAACTTGCCTCCTAAATTTGTATTATAAGCACGAGTATATTTTAACAAATGGAATACCTAAAGACAACCAAATTCAAAAAAAAATGTAAGGGCTTTACTCCTTACACTTTTTTAGTGGATTACGTCCCCGTTTCGAGCTTTGGAAGCGAGTCTAAAATAAACAATCCAAAGCACCCAATAACGATTTGCATAAGGTTACCTGGGATACTAGCAAGCGCTCCGAAAAAAGTCGTTATAAAGATAGCCTCAAAAACATAATACCCTGAAACAATCACCAATCCACCCACAGCAATCGCCATCACATTACGCCACATGACGAGCCCTTGACCGTTCTTAGACTCAGCTAAAAATCCAACCGCATAACCCGCAGCCAAACGAACCACAAATGTACCAGGTGCCCAAGCACCCCACCCCATCACAACATCAAACAAGGTCATCCCAATCGCGGCACTAATCGCACCGTAATGTTTACCATACTTCAACGCAATCGCAAACATCATAAGCGTTCCAATATGTACCAATCCACCAGCACCTAATGGAAGATGCACACGGATATTAGTAGCCACAAATACCATCGCGATAAACATCGCCATATAAACCATTTTTCGCGTTTCTGTTGTTTCCATAAACACACACCTTTCATTTAACTAACAAACGTATTATAATAGTAATGTGTCACCTTTAAAAGTGACAGTTACTATAAATAATGAGGTGGTCAGATGTTTATCGACAGAAACAGTGAAATACCTTTATACAAACAACTTTCAGACTATTACAAAACACGCATAATCAATCAAACACTCCCTAAATACACAAAGATGCCATCAATCCGTAATCTAGCACGCAAACACAATATTAGTAAAACAACCATAGAAAAAGCATACCACCAACTCCAAATCGAAGGCTATATTCAAAGCCAACCTAAAAGTGGCTACTACGTAACCCCCACAGAAGCCATCACAAAAACCACACACTCAAAAACCTCTCCAACCTATTCTCCAAAAACCTATCTAAACCTAAAACAACGTCAAGACTTCTTTGATATAAGTCCGCTTAGAAAAATCTTTCAACACGTCATGCACGATTATCAAGACACCTTATTCAATCCCCCCAACGCTGAAGGCGAGTACGCACTTAGAAAAGCCATTCATACTCATATCGAAGAAGAACGCGGCGTTATCACAACCCCTACACAAATCATTATCGCCTCTGGTATTCAAAATCATCTCATGACACTTGCAACGCTCACTAAAAGTAAAAGAGTTGCTTATCTCGTCCCCATATTTGATCGTGCTCAAAACGCTTTTGACACCTTAAACTTCGAAAGAGTTCCTTGTCAAACCATCGATCAAATGCTTCAAGCAAAACCTGACTTTATCTACATTTCTCCTGCCAATCTTTATCCTAGTGGCGAAGTGTTAAGCATACGTGACCGAATTCGCTTAATCAACTATATAAAGACCCAACAAGCCTATATCATCGAAGATGACTACAACCATATCTTTCGCTATAACGCCTATCAAATCCCTTCTATTCAAGGGCTAGCAAAAGGCCAAAACGTAATCTATATCGGGTCTTTTTCAAGAAACCTTTTGCTCAGTCTCCGCACCAGTTATATGGTTTTACCCGATAAATTATACAAAACCTACACCTCTACCAAAAAGTTTGCACAAACCGTTTCAAAAATAGATCAACTTGCACTTGCGACCTATATTGAAGAAGGCCACTACACCAAACACTTAAAAAAACTATCGACATTATCAAAACGTCAACGTGATTATCTAGTCACCTTATTAGATAGACTTCCCACACGAGACGATGTTACCATAACCGGACTCGATTCCAACTTACATATTCTCATCCATACAAAAACGAAAGAAACATTCAAAGCAATTCAAGAAAACGCGAATCAACACGATTATTATATAAGAACCTTTAAAGAACTCAATAATACTATACTACTCCCTTATAGCGGGTTAACTGAAACACAATTAGAAACTATGCTAAAAACACTACTCATTTAAAAAGGTGGTACAAAGCCTACGCTTTGTACCACCTTTTAAATTTAATCTAACACACGATTTAACGTGCGGTTTGCGACACCTGAACGAATTGAACCTGTAGATGATCGGTACTTATCAATCTCACCTTGCTCACGATCGTTTTCAAGTTGAGTATCAGAACTTTCCACAAACGCATCAAACTCGGCTTTACTCCCAAAATCAAAGTCTTGCTCAGAAAATG
>SKIY01000045.1 GCA_007116205.1 Candidatus Izemoplasma sp.
TACAACCCTTTTGTTATGCTATTAATAACAATTATTGCACCTATTTATGATACGGCTCGTTGTGCTTTATTTTCATTGCCCGAAATAGTTGTTCTAACAAAATAACACGCATCAGTTGATGAGGAAAGGTCGCTTCTGAAAATGATATCTGTTGATGTGCTTGTTTTTTTATTGAATCATGTAATCCGTGTGAACTCCCAATAATAAAAACAATATGGTGGTTGTGATAAGTAAAAATATCATTTAACTTCTTCGTAAATTTTTCACTTGAATACTGTCTACCTTCAATCGTAAGCGCGATTACATAAGCGTCTTTGATTTTCGTTTGAATCATTTGTGCTTCTTCAAGTAAGGCTTGTTCAATGTCATTTTTACGTTCGTGTTTAGGTAGCTTAGTTTCTTTAATCTCCGTAATTTTTAGCGTTGCGTATTTTTTTAAACGCTTTTTATACTCTTCAACGGCTTCTATTAAATAGCTTTCCTTTAGTGATCCTACCGATATAATTTCGAATTTCATGACTTTTTCCTCGCTCTAGGGTGCGCGTTCATATACCGGGCTTTTAAATCCTCTTTAGAGATTTCAGTATATATCTGTGTACTAGAAATACTTTCATGACCGAGTAATGTTTGTACACTACGTAAATCTGCCCCTTGGCTCAATAAATGCGATGCAAACGTATGTCTTATTGTGTGTGGGGTAACTTTTAAATAACTACTTGAGTTATCGATTACACGCTTTAAAATATCACCAACACCGCGTGGTGTGAGTGCTTTACCACGATGATTCACAAATATGTATCGGTGTTCTTCGTTTTTCATTAAATTCGGTCGTGTTTGAATAAGATACTGCTCTAATAACGCGACGAGTCGACGACTAATAGGTACAATACGATCTTTAGAGCCTTTACCGTGTACGAGTAATGTTCGTGCATTCAAATCGACCGCATTCACTTTTGCAGTACATAGTTCACTAACACGAATACCTGTCGCGTAAAGCGTCTCTAAAATGACTCCATTCCGATAGCCTAGATCATTGGACCGGTCAATACTTTCAAAAAGTGTTTGAATTTCTTCAGGATAAATGAATTTCGGTAAAGATTTATTCACCTTAGGTAACTTAACATCTAAAAAAGGATGTGCATCTATAAGTGATTCTCTCACTAAAAAATGATAAAAACTTCTAAATGTACTAACTTTTCTTGCGAGCGTTCGCGCAGAAAATCGACTAGAAGCATCGCTTATATAATATTTTGCTACACGTGGAGATACATCCGCAAAATAATCAAACCCTTCTTTTATTAAAAAGTTTTCTAAATCTTCAAGATCATTTCTATATGCACTAATCGTGTGATCACTATACCGTAAGACAGATAAGCAGTAATCCATAAACACGGTTACAAGTTCTTTATTATTCATCCTCAATCACACCCTGCATTGCTTTAAGTGCACGTTCTCCCATCAATGCTTTACGCTCCTTTTTCTTGTGCTTAAAGTCCAGTGCTGGTACGAGCCCAAAATTAATATGCATTGGCTGAAAGTTTTCAGGATTCGCATGTGCAACATAATCACTTAAAGCCCCTAGCATCGTTTCTTTTGGTAAAATGAGCGGTGATTTTTGTTTCAATTTACGTATTAAGTGTTGCGCCGCTAACAAACCACTTGCAGCACTTTCTACATATCCTTCAACCCCAGTCATTTGCCCAGCTATATAAAGATATTCCTCTGATTTCACTTTAAACGAAGCATCTAAAACAAGTGGTGCATTAATAAAAGTATTGCGATGCATTACACCATAACGTAATATTTCTGCGTTTTCAAGGCCTGGTATCATCCTAAACACACGTTTTTGTTCACCGTGTTTTAAATGGGTTTGAAACCCTACCATATTATACATCGAACCACGAATATCATCTTGACGCAGCTGTACAACTGCGTGTGGTCGATCCTTACCTTCTTGCGCTAACCCAACAGGTTTTAATGGTCCAAATAATAATGTTTCTTTACCGCGTCGAGCCATCTCTTCTACAGGCATGCAACTTTCAAATAACTTCAGTTCAAAATCTTTAATCTCAGTGCATTCAGCGTGAACCAAAGCATCATAAAAAGCATTATACTCTGTTTCGTTCATTGGGCAGTTTAAATAATCAGCTGTGCCTTTATCATACCGGCTCTTACGATAACAAATCTCAGTGTTAATCGAATCAGCATCAATAATGGGTGCCGCGGCATCATAAAAATATAAAGATGATATACCTAAGCGATCGCTCAGAGCTTTTGATAACGTTTCAGATGTTAAAGGCCCCGTCGCAAGAATGGTCGGACCACTTGGAATCGATTCAACCTCTTTTGCAAATATCGTGATATTTGGATGCTTTTTTAAGGTGTTTGTAATCGTTTCTGAGAATATATCGCGGTCAACCGCGAGCGCACCACCGGCCGGGACACGTGTTTGATCGGCTACGCTTATAATCAACGAATTTAAAAGACGCATTTCTTCTTTTAAAATCCCTACTGCTTGAGCAAGTCCATCTGCACGTAATGAGTTTGAACATACCAACTCAGCAAAATTCTCTGTGTGGTGGGCTTCCGTCATCTTTGTTGGACGCATTTCATACAAATGCACTTGGAACCCTGCGTTCGCAAGCTGATATGCAGCCTCGCTTCCAGCGAGCCCTGCACCTACTACAGTGACTGTTTTCATTTGTGTCACCCTTTCGTATTACTTGTTATCATTATAGCATAAGGGCAGAAAATAATTCTGCATACGAGGAACTTTCTACAAGCTTCTCTATGACTAAGCACTACACCTTATAAAGTTACTCTTTAAATATTCAAAATAAGCCATTCTTACTATCCTTCTTATAGCATCATCTAAACAATCTATTCAAACCCCTATAAAAAGACATTTTTTTAAATTGTACTTTAAATAAATCTAAAAAGGACAATAATACACCATCTTGAAACAATTATAACGCAAAAAAATGTAAATAATGTGATACACTTAATTATAGATAAAGAGAGGATGTTTATAATGAATGCATTTAGTGCAACGATCATTATAGTATTCGGGTTTATCTCTTTTATACCCGTAGTTAATTTACATCGATACCGGAAATACAGTCAATATAAAACCTTACGGTACCTAGTGACTGTTGTATTTTTATGGTCTGTTTTAATGCTTGCATACAATCTCTATGCAAATTTATATTTTGTTTACTATGCACAAATGTTAGTCTATCCAATCATCTTTTTATTTGTATACTTAAGTCATGAAACCCTGCAGTCGTTTATCGGTAAAAAATCTCCATGGTTTTTACATCCATTAGCCCTTGGTTTTTTCATTACCAACTTAATGATGTCAATTACTAACCCGCTTCATGAACTTGTTATGCAAGTAAGTATACAAGACGTCGTGCAAAGAAGCGATATCGTAATGGCAGAATATGGGACGTTTTTCTATATACATACATATATTAGCTATACTTTTGTTCTCATTGTAATATCTAAAATGATTTATCATTTAACGAAAAAACGTAAAATTGAATATGGGATAACCCCAGTTATTTTACTACTTATAATTGTTGTGAGTGGATTCGCTATTAACATTCTTCATGTATTCTTTATTCGGATTGAATTTAGCCCAACCTATATGGTGTTCGTTATTTTTGGTTTTTTCCTCTATTGGCTTGTGTTCACTAAAGACTTCCAGCTCAGACTATTATCCGGAAGTCGCAATGTTTTAATAAACGCCATGCGAGAAATGTATATTATTGCAACCAAAGACGGTAGTGTTATAGAATATTCTGAAGCTTTGATAAAACGCTTTAACATAGCATCCTCAGAAACCAAAAACATTGATGATTTTATTGCCGCCTTAGAAGAAAAAACTGTCATGTATAAATCCTTTGATAATATTAAAGACAACCCCTACATTCACAAACCTTATTTATATACCATCACTAAAGACTTTTCTATTCCGGGGTTTAAAGAGTCCGGTAAGCTTGTGCTTATGTATGATGAAACACGACTAATGAAACTCGTAGATCAACTTAACTACTACATAAAATATGACGCAATGACTAACTGTTTCCACCGTAACCACTTTGAAAAAAACCGTGAAGTTTATGAATCGGAATATCCTAATTCAGGCGTCATCATATCCGATATTAACGGGCTAAAACTATTTAACGATAACTTTGGTCACGGCGCGGGAGATGAACTGATTAAAAGATATGTCGACATCTTAAAAACATTTGAAAGCGACGAACAAATGATTTTTAGAATGGGTGGCGATGAGTTTTTAATCTTAATCACAGATACAAACGAAAAACAGCTAAAAACTCTAAAAAAAGCAGTTTTAGATGCCACTTACAATACCAATTTCGAAGAACATATAAGCATCGCATTAGGTAGTGCTTTACGCCAAAAAAACGAATCTTTAGAAGAAACCATTCGACGTGCCGATACTGAGATGTATGATATCAAAGAAACCTTATCTAAAACCTACCAAAACGAGTTTAAAGCATGGCTTAAAAATAAGTAAAGGCGATTTAAAATCGCCTTTTTTTATGCATAAAAAATCATTCCGATGACGCCTGATATAACAATCACTAAAATAGGATGCACACGCACTTTTACAAGTAAAAATAGTAAAAACAATATAATCAAAATCCCAGTAATATCTATTATCGCGCTGCTTCCTAAGGAAATCGCACTTGCTATAATCAATCCAGCCAAAGCCGGTCGCAATCCTCTTAAAATACGTTTCACTGCAATTGATTCACGAAACGCTTCATCATAATGCGCAACCGTTAATATTAATCCCACAGGGATAAACACAACACCAACCGTACTTACAAAAGCGCCTAAAAACCCAGCAGTCTGATACCCAATAAACGTAGCGCTATTAATCGCAATAGGCCCTGGTGTTACTTGTGAAATAGCAATCATATCAACAAATCGGTCCATCGATAACCACTCATGTTGATGCACAACCATATGCTCAAACAACGGTAACATTGCATAGCCGCCTCCGAAAGACACAATCCCAATACTCAAAAACGCCAGTAAGAGGCTAAGAATCACCATGTGCTATCACCGCCCTCACTGTATAAACCAAATACCCAAACCCACCCGCAAAAACAATCGCAATAACAGGATGTGCTTGAAGCGCAACAATCAATGCTAAAGTAAATACAATAATGAATATCCCTAAGTACGTACGATTTTGTCTTAACAATTTATAACCCGCTAAAAAAATCAAGGCCACAACACTTAATCTAACCCCTTGAAAAAAAGCCGCCACATATCTCATCTCAATAAACTGAAAAAGAAATATTGCAATTAATAAAATAAATACAAAGGAAGGAATTATTACGCCTAACAAAGCTATAAAAGCCCCTTTATACCCTTTCAGTTTATACCCAACAAACGCCGCAAAATTGACTGCAATAGCACCAGGAATCGACTGACAAATCGTTAATGTATCATAAAAAGATTCAGGTTTAATAAGCTTATATCGATAGACCAGTTCACGCTCAAAAATGGGAATCATTGCATAACCCCCACCAAAGGTAAACGCCCCTACTTTCAAAAAGATCATAAATAATCGATAAAGAGATATCGTCATAGTATCCACTCCTGTACTATAAGAATAACAAAAAAAGTGTTGTTCACACAACACTTTTATGTATTGAATACTAATGCCTCACCTTTTTGATCAACGGTAATCACATCACCATCATCTATAGAACCTTCTATAATACGTCTAGACAATGCCGTTTCCACCTCTTTTTGGATGAAGCGTTTCATTGGTCTAGCACCAAACTGAACATCATAAGCGCGGTCCAAAACAAATGCTTTAGCCTTATCAGTGAATACCATCGAAAGATTTTGCTCACTGAGTTTTTTATTTAGCGCAGCAACTTGTAAATCAATTATTTTTAACACCTCTTGTTTTCTCAATGGTTTAAACAAAATCGTATCATCGATACGGTTTAAAAACTCTGGCTTAAAGTGTTTACGTAATCGTTCATAAACCAACTTTTCAACCTCAGGTTTTATCGAACCATCATCTTGCAACCCATCAAGTAATAAATCACTGCCAATATTAGATGTCATAATAACGACTGTATTCTTAAAATTCACAATACGACCTTTCGCATCCGTTAAACGTCCATCATCAAGCAACTGAAGTAACACATTAAAAACTTCTGGATGCGCCTTCTCGATTTCATCAAACAACAATACACTATACGGCTTACGACGCACCGCTTCTGTTAACTGACCACCTTCTTCATACCCAACATACCCTGGCGGTGCTCCAATCAAACGCGCTACGGTATGTCTTTCTTGATACTCGCTCATATCAATACGAATCATATGGTCTTCACTATCAAACAAAGCCTCAGCCAATGTTTTCGCAAGTTCCGTTTTCCCAACGCCTGTAGGCCCCATAAAGATAAAAGAACCAATTGGTCGATTAGGATCTTTAAGCAAAGCACGTGCGCGTAACACCGCATCAGTTACACTTTTAACAGCATTATCTTGTCCAATCACACGTCGGTGTAAATGCGCCTCTAAGTTTAATAATTTCTCTCGTTCACTTTCAACCAGTTTCGAGACAGGAATCCCTGTCCATTTTGAAATGATTTCCGCAATTTCGGCTTCTGTAACTTCTTCTTTAATAAGTTCATTGTGATGCTCTTCACTACGCGCTTTCTCTAACGCTTTTTCAGCATCTGGTAAATCACCGTGTTTCAACTTCGCAAGTCGTTCTAAATCATACGCGCGACTCGCATCATCAATTTCACGTTTAATAGACTCGATTCTTTGTTTCAACGTTTTAATATCTGTCAAGCCTGACTTCTCTTTCTCCCAACGAAGTTTTAACGCATCGTGTTGCTCTTTAATAGCTTCTATTTCGCGCTCTAAGTTATCCAGACGTTTCTTAGAAGCGGTGTCTTTTTCTTTAGATAGACTTGTTTTTTCTATCTCTAACTGCAACAATTTTCTTGATAACCCATCAAGCTCACTCGGCATCGAATCGATTTCCGTCCGAATAAGTGCTGCAGCTTCATCCATCAAATCAATCGCTTTATCAGGTAAAAACCGATCACTTATATATTTATGTGACAACTTAGCACAAGCAACTAAAGCTTGATCGCTAATACGGATTCCATGATGAATTTCAAAACGGTCTTTAATCCCACGCAATATAGAAATTGTATCTTCTACAGTAGGTTGATCAATAAGTACTTGCTGAAAACGTCTTTCAAGTGCCGCATCCTTCTCAATATACTTGCGGTACTCATCAAGCGTAGTCGCCCCAATACAATGTAACTCTCCACGTGCAAGCATTGGTTTCAAAATATTACCAGCATCCATAGCACCATCAGTTTTTCCAGCACCAACAATTAAATGGAGCTCATCAATAAACAGCAAGATACGTCCATCACTCTCACTTACTTCATTTAAAACTGACTTTAATCGCTCTTCAAACTCCCCCCGATATTTAGCACCAGCAACCAATGCCCCCATATCCAAAGCAAAAACCGTTTTCTCTTTTAACCCCTCAGGAACATCTCCTTGTAATATGCGCATCGCTAGCCCCTCCGCAATCGCCGTTTTACCAACACCGGGTTCCCCGATTAACACAGGATTGTTTTTAGTTCTACGTGATAAAATGCGAATCACTCTGCGAATTTCTTCATCGCGGCCAATAACCGGGTCTAACTTTCCTGCTTTTGCAAGTTCTACAAGATCACGTCCGTATTTTTTTAATACTTCATACTGTGCTTCCGGAGTTTCACTCGTAACTTTTTTATCTTTACGAATCGTCTTTAAAGCAGTTTGAAACTCCGCTTCAGTAATATTGTGTTTCATAAATATCTTCTGTGAATCAATATTCTTTTGCTGCAACAATGCCAAATACAAATGCTCAATACTTAAATAATCATCCCCAAGCTTTTTCATCATATCCGTTGCCTTAAGCATCGTTTGATTCGCCTGACGTGACATATACATTTCCCCAGATGACACTTTAGGGAGCTTTTCAATATAACTTGTTAGTTCAGAACGCACCATCGATACATCCACTTTTAAGTGTTCAAGCAGTTGAACAATTAAAGAGCCTTCAATAATTAATAAAGCCAAATGAAAATGTTCAGGTGTTATCACCTGATGGTCATAACGTGTCGCAATATTTTGTGATTCACGCATCACCTCACGCATTTTTTCTGTCATTTTTTCTTCCATATCATATACCTCCTATAAAAACATCAGGGCAGATACCCTGATGTCTCCTTATTCAACATCAATCACATAACCAGTCTTTTGTGCCGCAGATTTTTCTGCTAAAATTTTCAAGACACCTTCTTCAAGACGTGCTTTAACTTTTGCAGGGTCAACCTCAGGCAAATGGATCATCCGTTTCATCGAGCTAACGCGACGTTCACGATGTAAATAATTACTGTCTGAATCCTTGTCGTCTTTTTCTTCTTTACGTTCAACCGTTATCGATAAGGTTTGATCATCATATGATACTTTAACCTCATCGCGTTTTACGCCTGGAAGATCTGCTTCAATCGCGTAAAACTTATCTTCATCACGAACATCAATCTTAAATGTATCGTGCTTTATAGAACGAAACGGCGACGTATTGAAGAAATCATCTAAGACATCGTAAAAGTCCACAAACTCATCTTGCTTGCGTGGTGATGTTGAGAAAGGTGTAAGTTTAAACATAAAACAAACCTCCTAAAATATTATATTTGTTAGCACTCTTTACACTCGAGTGCTAATGCAATTATATTTTAACCATACATCCGTATTTTGTCAAGAGGTTTGAATAAAAAAATACAGTGTTTTTTCCACACTGTATTTTATTAAACTAGGTAATCTCAGAAGCATCTTTTTTACCGAAATATAAAAGTCCAAGCAGTAACCAACCAATCATTACAACCGTAACAAATATAAAAACAGCAAAAATACCAAAATTATAAATTAATGGGACACTCAATGCTGTCATAACCCCTCCCCCAACAAAGGGTTCAAATAGTAACTGCTTATAACCAAACGCTTCTAACGCCTTCGTATCGCCTTTAGAGTCAACAATACGGATAAGCATTAACCCAGCCGCTGTCATCCCCATCGATTGACCAAAATCTCCAATCCCACGTTCAAACCAGTTTTTTGGTATCATTCGTCGTGCTAAAAATAAAAACGCCAGCACATTCCACGTTATACCAACTAAGGCTAACGCTAAAAATACTTCAATATTAGCACCAATCACCTGAAGTGACAAGGTTCCAATAGCACTCACGATCAAAAAATCTAAAGCCAACCCTTGTAGACGCTGAATCATCGCACGGTCTACTAAATGATACTTATCATATTTATCGAGTATAACCTGTAAGATTACGCCACCAATCATCGCCATCGGAAATAAAGGAATATACGCAAATATAACAACATTTCCTTGCGCACCCCAAGTCACACTTTCAAGCCAAATTAACAATTCTAACATCCCATAACCAAGCAAAATCGCAATACCGATCATACCAAGATGTAATGCCAACGGCTCAATAGATTGCGGTGACACCGTCAACGATCCACTCGGTTTTCGGTCTTCAACGTCAACGATTCCACGAAGTTGTGCTTCATCAAAATCTTCAGGACTATTTAAAAAGTTCGTTTTTGAGTTTCGCACACCCCAGTTAATTAAAAAGACTCCGATCACAACACCACTCACAACACCAACCGTTGCTAATCCAAGGGCAAGATCAGCCCCTTCTGCAAATCCAAGCTCAACAAACGTCGACTCTAACCCTGCAGCAGTACCATGACCACCTTCAAAAGCAATCTCAATTAACGCCCCTACCATAGGATTGGCGTCAAAAAGTGGCACTAATAAAACCATAGTAATTAATAACCCAAACACATATTGTCCCCAAGCAACCGTTTGCCCAAAAGATACTTGTGGCCCCGCAGTCATCCATATTTCTTTAACATTAGGAATTTTCTTACCTAAAAAAAGCGCTGCAAAAATAACACTAATCAACAACCCAGGCAACGAACTCATAACTTCAATAACGGGCCCTGTAAAAATACCGTATTCAGCATTTTCAAACCTATCAAAATTCGTTAATATCGGTCCCAAAACACTCGGGCCGAGCAACAAAAATATAAACCCAGCAATAACCGAACTCGGAAGGAAATATTTAGAAAATATATTAAACTTAATACGGATTAACTTAGCAACCACTAATCCAACACTAATCAACAAAATCGTAAAAGCAATAACTTCCGCATTCATAAATAACCTCCAGTACACTATTTGTAATTTTATTATGCCACACTTTTATCTCCATTGCATCCATCATCCATTAAAAAAGCCGTAAAATTACGACTTCTTCTTATTATTATAGGCAATCATAAAAGCTTTCGCTTCATCAATAGGTAATGGTTTAGCGTAATAAAATCCCTGTCCAAAATCACACCCAAGATTCTTAAGTGCCTTTTCAAGGCGTTCCGTTTCTATTCCTTCAGCAACCACTTCAATATCGAGTTCATGGGCATAGTTGATAATCATCTTAACCAAACTTTCAGTCCCTTTATCCTGAAACATCCGCATCACAAAATCACAATCAATTTTTAAACGATCAATCGGCAGTTCACTAAGGCATGATAACGTTGAATACCCCGTTCCAAAATCGTCAATAGCCATCGGTATGCCAGCTTCTTTAAGCGTTGTTAAAAGTGTTCTCGTAAGATTGAGATTCAGCATAACCGTTGATTCAGTCATCTCAATACCAATCGTTTTATCTTTATAATTTTCTTCTTTAATAAGCTCAATAATACGCTCAATCAAACTCGGATTGTACAAATTACGCTGCGAAACATTAATGTTAATCATCACATCATTCTTTGAAGTGAGTTTTGGGTAATCGGCGATAACTTCCTTAACAATCCATTCGGTAATTGAATCGATTAACTTCGTCTCCTCAGCCAATGGAATAAACTCTAGCGGGTTAATAACTTCGCCATCCTTCTTCCATCGAATCAACGCTTCAAACGCGACCACTTGATCCGTCTTCAAATCAACAATCGGATGATACAGTAAATAAAGCTCCTTATTCTTAATCGCCATCGGTAAAGACCCAAGTCGTTCCAAATGATGATGCGGATAACTGAAATCACTTTGATATATTGAATATTTCAGCATATTCTTTTTAGCATGTAGCGCTGCAATCTCGCTTGCGCGAAACGCATCCAAACGTGAAAAATCTTCTGTTCTACCAATATACACACCAATCGCAATATCAACATACAAAGGAACATCATTTATAACAAACGTTTCATCCTCAAAACGTTGTAACATCTTGACATAATTATTTTTAAAAGATTTTTGACTTAACTCTATCCATAGCTTCCGCGTATCTACTTGATAAATTTCAGCACCATCCAATACCTCTATAAGCGCTGCATATATTTTCTTTAATAGCTCAGCGTATTGTTCACGTCCGATTAACACAACAATATCCTCATAGTTATTAATCAGCATCGTCAAAGAAACATCTGCAGAATCGCTTTCATGCTCATCAAATTTAGATAAATACATTTGGTAATTGGGAATCCCTGTTTCAGTCGCATGGGTATATAACTCATGAATCGTTTCAAACTGATAACGTACGCGATCTAAAATAAATCCTACCAAAGCGCCCACACCCATAAAGTACAACATTCGATAAACCCAGTTAATCGTATCTTGCATGACGATTGTAGTCGTGTCGTGTGGCATAATCGGACCAAGTAAAAGTCCTGCAATAACCCCAATAACAAGACCACCTTTTATCCCATATACTGCACTTATAAAAACAATAGGAATATACATAGCGTGTAAATACGCATTTTGCGTCCCACCAGTAAAGTATACAAAAAAGTAAACCAGTACCAACATCAATAAAACAACGCTTAAAAAGACAGGTGAAAATCGTTGGGATGTTTGTATAAAGAACTTTGTCCAAAAAGATTTAGTTAGTATTTTCATATACCCCACACTTTCTTTTTACCATTACCTTAATTGTAACATGTTTTAATTAAGTTGCTTCTGTGAATTAAAAAAAGTTCTCACGCCAAAATACAAGAAAATAAACGTTGTCACACTCACGCCACCTAAAATACCAAGCATAATAACAATTTGATACATGATTGCAAGCGTCGGATCAACCCCAGACAAAATTTGACCCGTCATCATACCTGGTAAAAAAATAATCCCCATACCTAACATACTATTAAGCGTCGGTAATAACGCTGCATCAAAAGCATCATTCACAATATCCTTACTTGCCTCCTCAGGTGTTGCCCCTAAAACCAAAGCCTCTTCAATCGCATCATTTCCGTCCTTAAAACGCGTAATAAGTGTATGCACACCTAAAGAAATACCCGTCATACTATTTCCAATAATCATGCCACTAATTGGGATAATATATTGTGGGTCATAATAAGGTTCTACGCCAATAACCGCCCAAATAAAGAATAAAATGATTGGTAAGGTGCCTAAAGGCATCGCGAGTACAATTGTTCGCTTTAACTTCTCGCTCAACTCACCCTTAAATTTACGAAACAACGTAAATACAGCAAAAGATACCATAATTAAAATAATAGCAAGGGTAATCAATGGATTTGCATAATCAAAAATTACCATCAATAAATATCCGACCAACACCAACTGCAATGTCATACGAA
>SKIY01000066.1 GCA_007116205.1 Candidatus Izemoplasma sp.
TCTTTATAATAATAAGGCACCACTTGTTCATCAGTGCAATCATTATACGCATAAGTGTTTTTTAAAGCTAAGGGGTCAAAAATATATTGTTTTAAAGCTGAACCAATAGATTGTTTTGTGACTTTTTCAATAATCGCTCCAAGCAGTGTATAGTTCGTATCTGAATAGGCTGCTTTGCGTTTCATACCAGGATAAAACTTCGGTTTAAGTGTTTTAACATTTGCGATCGTTTTGTCAAATGTCCATGCGGTATCATTTCCTTTAAGTAAGTCGAGGGCAATGGTTTTTCCATCTGGTTGTTTATGAAAAAAGTAATCAGGTATTCCTGAAGCGTTTGAAAGTAAGTGTTTTATGGTTAAAGTATCTTTATAGTCTTTGCCTTTATAAACAATAAGCGCTTTAACAACGGTTTCTCCTAAATGGGTTTTTACTAAGTCATTAAAACTTAATAGTCCCTTAAGCTGCAATTGTAATAAAATATTCGTGATGTATAGTTTCGTCGTACTGGCAATAAAAAAGTGTGGTTGCTCAATACATTCTCCATAACTTTTTTCCCAGGCTAAACTGCCATCCCCACGTTCGACACGTAAAACAGCGCTATAGACATGTTTTTTCTTTGTGATACTATTAAAAGCTTCTTCTAACACTTTTTGATTCATATAAGTCTCCAATTGATCGTATTTTAAAAGCAGATATGAAATAAGTTATACTTCTATATTATAGTTTGTGTCTATGGTTTTTTATATGTTTTTTTACAATATCGTTGTTATTGTAAAGCTTATATTTTTTTTAAGGGGTTTAAATCTTTACAATAATTGGTATACTTTTTATAAGAATGTCAGTTTGATCACTAAGGAGGATTTATGAAACAGATTGCTTATTATTTACTTTTTACTTTTTTATTAACCTATTTAGCACATGGATTATTGGCCTATTTAACCGCGAATAACTTGATAGCGTTTAATGCTTTTATAGGTCAACTTTTATTCATCTTAGGCGGAAGTAGTCCAACTATATTTGGGATCGTATTCATATTAAGAAACGCAAGTACGAACACTGAAAATCAGTTTTTGTCACGGTTGTTCTCGTATAAGCATAAAGTCGTGATATGGGTGTTTGCGATACTTACCCCGGTGTTGATCGGTGCGATGTTTCAAGTAACTTATTTAATTTTTAAAGATCATACGATGACAGCGCCACTTCCGTTTTATCTGTTCTTTTTTATATTGTTGATTTCAATACTCTTGGGTGGGCTTGAAGAAGTTGGTTGGCGTGGCTTTCTTCAAGCGCGGTTAATGCCTGGTAAAAACTTAATACTGATATCAATCGTGATCGGAATCATTTGGGCTTTATGGCATATACCGTTATTTTTTATAGAATCCGTATCCCATTATGACTATAATTTCTTACCGTTTTTATTTGGTGCGATTATGTTTAGTACCTACTTAACGTGGCTATACGCTATTACTAAAAGTATTTTGCTCGTTGTCATGTTTCATGCAGCGATTAATGCAAGTGCATCGATTGGGTTTTCGTTAATTTTTGAACATTCCGTATTGGCATATTTACTGCTTACACTTTTTACTTTGGTGGGCATACTTTTGATTTACGCCACTCCAAATAATAATGCAGTCGTTTCTGAGACTTAGCAAATCCTATTATTCAAAATTCATTATATAAAAAAGACATATTAGCTGGTTTTTAATACGCTAATATGTCTTTATCTATAGTTTTAAATGACTAGATTTTTATGCGTTTGTCTTTTTGGCTTTTTTTTCTACGTACATCGCCTTATCTGCGATGCGAATCAAATCATCAGGGTTTTGCGCATCATCAGGAAAGCGGGATGTCCCAATACTCATTCCAAGAAATGGCATATCGATCAGTATTTCCTTAGCCACCGTGGTTCTAAAATGTTCTACATCAAACTGACTAAAGTCATGGGTAATCAAACAGATAAACTCATCACCCGCAATACGATAAACGATCCCTTGATCGCCGATTGTGTTTTGAAGTGCAAAGGCATATTGTTTTAAGTACAGATCACCTTCTGAGTGATCATAGTTATCATTAATTGTTTTAAGATCGTCTAGGTCCGTAAAGACAACCAGAAACGGTTGTTTTTTTTCAATGCGTTGATACATATTTTGAAACAATGCGTAGCGATTATGAACGCCCGTTAAGGCATCTTTATAAGCGATTGTAGTTATGGCTGCAGATTCTGCTGTTAGTGATCGAACACGCGTTGATAGATGAACTTTATCTTGTTGTACTGTCATTTTGAGTTGTATTTCAGAGAACAATAAGAAGATGATTACATAGATTAATAACGACAGTATCATAGCGAGATAAGCATGGATAAAGTATGTTGGGCGGTGAAAAATAGCATCTGGTATAAAAAGAATATAGTAGGCAAGGGCATATGTTAATACGAGTGCGGCATTTAATACCCACCACCCGTTATTCAGTGTTTCTGCCATCTTTAAATAGGTTGGGCGAAGATATTTATAAAGCAACGGTAAAAAGATAATGTAAGTAATAACGCGTGCAAGTGTATCAATCAATGGATGATTATCACCATAATATAAGTAAGCCGCTAAAAGTCCATTAAGAATTGAAACGTTGCCAATAACTTGTACAGATAATAAAGCAAATATAAATTTTGCCCCTTTATGTAAAGAAAAATACGAGAATAAAATAATATATGGAATGGTCAGTGTGAGAACGTAAAATCGCACATAAAACATCATACTAACAAAGTTAATGAGTAACGCATTGGCTAAAGTAATAACCACAGCACCCACAATAATTGTCATGGTATTTTTGTTTTGTGGTTCTTTTAACGGAATAACTGTCAATAAAAAATAAACAGCAAATGCTTGCGATACAAAAAGTCTTAAAACATTTATATCTAAGTTCATAATATTTCCCCCCCGCACTTGAATTTGAGTACCCGGTTACGTCTAATTATAAATAGATTATTATTAACAGCTTAGTCACTATATTTTAATAGTACCATTTTTTCGATGATTCAGGTGCTTTATTTTGCTATATCGCTCAACAATACACTTTTAGCTTTTTAGTTTTTACTGGTCGGTGTAGTATTGTTTTAGATAGGTTTTTATATGCGATAAAAAGGTATCAATGTTTTCTCGTGTGAGATCGTGATGACATACAAGTCTCATATATGCATCTTTGTACCCGCCTAGTAAAATATTTTGTGCACGCATATAGGCATTGAAATGAGCTTGATCTAAATGTACTTTTACAAACACCATGTTTATATCTAAAGCATCTTCAAAAACGTCGAATGCTTTAAACTGGTTAAGTTGATTCGCTAAATATTGAGCGTTTTCGTGATCGATGTGGAGCCTATTTCTCATCTCATGTAAAGAAATAAGACCTGTTGCGCCTAAAACGCCGACTTGGCGCATGCCACCACCAA
>SKIY01000044.1 GCA_007116205.1 Candidatus Izemoplasma sp.
GCTACTATGACATAAATCAATGAATAGACGTTGGCTATAAGTATATCCATAATATTAGTGTCAATAAAGAAACATGAAAGCCATCACCCCATCATAAAAAGTAGAAGCGAAGTTGTCAGTTAGACATCCACAGTTAACATTTTAGCAATAGCCTTTTTTTTCGTTTCTAAGCGTTTTTTTATAATTATACAGTTATAGACTCAAATCATTTATAAAACGCGATGAGAAAGAAAATAATATTTCTAAAAATCACCAGAAAAAGAAGCGGTATATAAATATAGTCATTCATTGTTTTTGACTATGTTTATAATGCATCGTTATGGCTCTTACTTGATTTAAATGCATTAAGCATAATCAATTGTGACCTTATTCTAGTGAAAGCACCGGTGTATGTAGTAAACAGTTAGCTTCCTATAATATATATTATGTTAACATGTGTATCTGTTTTACCTTGGCGCTGTGTGACGGTTTGTGTGGAAATGGGGATTTAAATATTCGTTCTTTTTCTCATTTGATTGTTTAATGAATTTGGAAACTTAAAAATGTAAAATTTAGCATACTTGTCAAAATGTTTTTCGTTGTCTATCAATGGGGTTGTGTGTTACAATTTCTATTGAGGTGATTGCTGATGAAAAAGGTTGCGTTGATATTTACTGGTGGTACGATTGCAATGAAAGTTAACTCGAAACTTCAAGGGGCTGTACCAAGTGTTACCCCCAGTGAATTAATATCTACTTTGGCTGAAGTTACTGAATATGATAATTTAGAACCTTATGAGTTTTCTAAATTGCCTAGTCCTTCTATTACGCCAGAAAAAATGTATGAACTAAAGAAAGTTGTTGATCAGTATTTAGCGGATGATAACTTTGCTGGAGTGGTTATCGTTCATGGGACGGATACGCTTGAAGAAACTGCGTTTTATTTAGATGTTGTTTCAACGCATGATAAACCTGTTGTTTTAACAGGATCGATGAAAAATGCTAGTGATCTTGGTTATGATGGGTTAACGAACCTCGTTTCAGCAATTAAGGTTGTGATGGAACCGCAATCCAGAGGCAAAGGTGTGTTTGTGGTGATGAATTATTCGATTAATGCGGCTTGTGAGGTATCAAAGACACATACGTTAAACCTAGATACTTTCAAAAGCTTTGAATTTGGCCCAATTGGGATTATTGATGATGATGACGTTATCTACTTCCGTAAACAAATTCAAAGAAAAGCGTATAAACTTAAAAATAAGTATAATGAGTTAACCTACTTAATTAAAGTATATGCAGGTATGACAGGTGAAATGATTGATTATTATGTTGAAAATGGGGCTAAAGGTATTGTTATTGAAGCTTTAGGTCGTGGTAATGTTCCTGCGGTAATGATGGATTCAATTCGAAACGCACGAAGAAAAGGTGTTGAAGTGGTTATTGTATCGCGTTGTATTGGAGGCCGTGTTTTAGATTCTTATGGATATATTGGTGGCGGTAAAGACTTAATTAAGGCTGGATGTATATTGGGTGGCAATTTAAGTGGTCCTAAAGCAAGAATATTATTGATGATTGCGATTGAAAACGGTTATAACCACGATGCTTTAATTGATATATTTACAATGTAAAAGTGCTAATTTTAGCACTTTTTTTATAAAAAAAAGCCGTTAGGCTTTTTTAAGAAATCAGTCTTAAAGCATCTTTAATAAGTAATGCCGTTTCTTTTGTGCGATCAAGTTCTTTAACAACGCGGTTAATCTCTTTGCTTTTATATCCAAGTGCACGTAATGCATCTTCAACATCGCTTAACTTGTTTGATTGTTTTAACGTGACTGGGCCATGTGATACTTTTCCTTTTAAGTCAAGTACGATTTGTTGGCTTGCTTTAGGTCCAATACCTGGAAAGCGATTTAAGTATTTTGTATCGCTAGATTCAATCGCTTTAATAATTTCTTGAACTTCAGCGCTTGCTAACACAGCAAGGGCACTTTTTGGACCAATGCCTTTAACACTCAGTAATTGCATGAACAAGCTTTTCGCATCGAGCGTTTTAAATCCATATAATGATAACTCGTCTTCACGTACATATTGAAAAACATAGACTTTGACGTACTCATCTACTTTAAAATCGTATGGATTCGGTGTAATGAGATGATACCCAATATCTTGAATTTCTAAAGTGATTTTTGTTGGTTCAATTTCTTTAACGGTCCCTTTTAAATAGCTATACATATGCAACCCTCCTGCAGTTTGTATACGAAATTATAAAATTGTTGGTAAAATGATTAAACCTGCTAAAGTAAAATACACCACTAATGCAATAATGTCATTTAGTGTGGTAATAAATGGTCCACTTGCAACCGCTGGATCTATTTTTGTGGCATTTAAAATAAGTGGAATTGCACTCCCTAAGAACGCTGAAACACTTAAAGCAACAAACACCGATAAACCGAGTACGGTAGCGACTAAAATGGGATCCACTGTACCAAATTGAACAATATTTAAGAAGGTAAAAGCCATTAAAAAGGCTAAAACACCTAATATTGTTCCATTAAATAGTCCTATTGAGAACTCTTTTGATAAATGTTTCAAAATATCGACGCGGCGATGGAGTGATTCTTTAGAAATGCTTAAAATGGTTACCGCTAAAGACTGTGTACCAATATTCCCAGCCATTCCTAAAATAAGCGGTTGAAACAATACCAATGCTACAATTGTATCGATTGTTTCTACGTAATTATTTAGCACTAGCGTGACGAGCAGGTTTAGTGCAAGGAGTAAAAATAACCAAGGTAGTCGTCTTTTAGAGCCACTAAAGGCCGTTTCTTGGCGATCAAAATCTGTCGATAGCGCTGCAAGTTTAGCATAGTCATCACTTGACTCTTTTTCAATAATATCGAGGGCATCATACATCGTAATAACGCCGGCCATATGATTGTATTCATCGATGATTGGCATCGCCATAATGTCATATTTTTGAATGTTTTTAGTAACTTCTTCAATATCATCATAAACATTTTGCGTGGTCACATTGGTTTGCATGATGCTTTTTATTTTTTTTGGACTTTTTGCAACGATAAGTTCTTTTAAATCAACGATCCCTAGTAACGTTTTTTCCTCATCCAAAACAAATAACGTGTCAATCATCTCTATTTCACCTGCTGATATCACCAATGCTTTCATGGCATCTTTTACATCCATATCGGGTGTCAACATAATGTAACGATTGTTCATTTCACTACCTGCGGTTGATTTTCCAAAACGCAATAATTTTTTTAAGTGTTCACGGGTTTTTTCTTCAATTAATGGGATATATTTCATAGCATCTTCTTGATCAATGCGCTCTAATATATCGACTGCATCATCGGGTTCCATAAGCGCTAGTAAGTTTGCTGTGGCGGTTTCATCAAATTCAGTAATCCATCTACTCGCTTTATCTAAAGATATATGTGAAA
>SKIY01000110.1 GCA_007116205.1 Candidatus Izemoplasma sp.
ATAGTATAAATAATAACGGTAAACTATAAATTAATTCCATCGTTGTTTTACAGCAACACGTTCGCTGTATCCTCCTCTCTATATATTTTTACCCTTTACATCACATGTAACCATCATAGTAAAACCACATCGTTTTTAATAGATGTGGTTTTATTTCGTCAAGTTTTTGACACTTCGTCAAATAATAATCAAATAAACTATTTATAAAACATACGCCTCATTGTTTTTGAGGTTTAAATCACTTTTATTTGCCACAAAAAAAGCTACATGTTAGGATAAAGCTATAAAACCATTAGGAGGAAACCGCAATGAAGGCGTCGCATTTTGTACTAAGCAATGATGTATTGATTCCAAAAATAGGCTTTGGAACGGCACCATTAAAAGGTGATGAAGCTTATCAAGCTGTTAAGACTGCACTGAAAGAAGGATACCGACACATTGATACTGCACAAATATATGGGAATGAAACAGAAGTCGGCAAAGCGATTCATGATAGTGCAGTTCCTAGAAAAGACATTTTCATCACCTCAAAGTTAGATGCAAGTATTAAAAACTATGATGAGGCCTTAACGGCTTTTGAAGGGACTTTAAAGCGGTTAAATACAGATTATCTTGATTTATATTTAATTCATGCCCCGTGGCCGTGGGATGAAAAATACGAAAACTACGATCAAGGCAACATTGAAGCTTATAAAGCGCTACTCCGATTATACGAACAAAAGAAAGTAAAAGCGATTGGCGTTTCAAACTTTGACGTGCGTGATTTAGAAAACCTTAAAACGCAAAACATGGTCCCAATGGTCAATCAGATTAAATACCATATTGGGCACCCTCAAAAGGCAGTGGTAAAATACTGTCAAGAAAACAATATTTTAATAGAAGCGTATTCTCCGTTAGGACGCGCAAAAGTATTAAAACATCCACAGCTCGTTCAATTGGCCTCGCAAAACCGTGTTTCAGTTGCACAGTTATGTATTCGCTATATTTTGGAAAAAGCCATTTTACCGATTCCAAGGTCTTCTACACCAAAACATATTGCGAATAATAAATCGATTGATTTTGCGCTTTCTAAAGAAACGATTGAAACACTTGATCAGTTATCGATAGAATCCATAGAGTTTGGTACCCCTATCAAAAAATAATCGTCTGAATAAAAAAATCTCACTGATGTGAGATTTTTTTAAACCATACGTTTATACAACACCTTGTTGGATCATTGCTTTAGCGAGTTTTGTAAAACTAAAGACATTAACCCCAAACTGTAGATCATTTTCATGATCATACGTTTTTGCAGTATCATAAATTTCTTGAAAGATCGTTTCCATCATAGCTTTTAATCGTTTATTTATTTTCTCAAATGACCATGAATCAAATTGTGCGCTTTGCGCAATTTCAAGCCCAGATACCAATACACCACCCGCGTTGGCAGCTTTACCAGGGGCAAACAAAATATTATTGTCTCTTAATAATGCAATGCCATCTTCTGTAGTTGGCATATTCGCACCTTCTGCGACCATCATAATGTCATTATCGATTAAGTATTTAACTGCGTCTTCATTCAGTTCATTTTGGGTTGCACAAGGGAGAGCGATATCGGCGTTAACTTTCCACATGTTTTCTGGGCCTTTATGATACTTCCCCTTAGCATCATACTGAGGATAGGTATCAATACAATCGCGCTTTTCTTCTTTTATCACTTTGATGGCTTCTATGTCAACTCCATCTTCACAATGTATGTACCCAGTAGAATCAGACATCGCAATAACTTTACCACCGAGTTCTTTAACTTTTTCTGCGGCGTATACGGCAACATTACCAGACCCTGAGATTATAACATCTTTCCCTTTGAGTGAAGTATCTTTTATCTTTTTTAAGGCCGCGTTTACGAAATACGCTAATCCGTATCCGGTAGCTTCTTTACGGACTAAAGAACCACCGATACTTATATCTTTTCCCGTCATACTACTCGTCACTTGGTTGGTTAACTTTTTATAATAGCCATATAAATAGCCAACTTCACGTTGCCCAACGCCAATATCACCTGCTGGTACATCAACATCTTCTCCTAAATGATGGAATAGTTCACGCATAAACGCTTGACAAAAAGTCATGATTTCACGGTCACTTTTGCCTTTAGGATCAAAGTCAGACCCACCTTTTCCACCACCCATCGGTAGTCGTGTTAAACTGTTTTTTAGCGTTTGTTCAAACGCTAAAAACTTTAATACGGATTGTGTGACACTCGGGTGAAACCGAAGGCCACCTTTATAAGGCCCTATTAAAGAACTGTGTTGGACTCTGTAGCCGCGGTTAACGCAAACATTATTATTATCATCTAACCATGTTACTCGAAAGCTAATGACGCGTTCTGGTTCTAAAAGGCGTTCAATAATGTTCCGTTTTTCGTATTCTGGATGGTCGTCTATAATGTCATCGACCGATACTAATACATGGTGCAAGGCTTGTAAATATTCTTTTTCATTTGGATACCGTTTCTTAAAGGCATCATACTGTTTGTTTAAATATGCATTTTTCATCTGTTTCACTCCTTGTGTATTTTATGCAGGTGTGCAAATATACCAAGCTGAGTAGAGATTGATTTTTACAACTTTTACATCTTTAAAACACCGTTTCATATCTTCAAAACAATTTTTCATTTCATTTTCAGGCATCTCTGTAAATTGGTAGTAATTCCCGCCATCAAAAAACTCACTGAAGGTAATCCATGGTAACCGTTGCGAAGTATAATCTTGAATAATGACGCGTTCTTTCGCAAGTCGCCCCATTTCTTTATAGAGCAGCGCTCGCTCACCTTGATCAAAGGCGTGTGCTAAATAAGCCGTGATGACAATATCAAAAGCCTTATCCTCAAACGGCAGTTTTTTTAAGGCATCCGCTTCAATATAGTCAATCGGTAATGTCTTTGTCTTGCGCTTAGCGATTTTAATCCGTTTAGGATTATCATCAAGCGCAGTCACTTTTAGACCAATGTCATGTAAGCTTGCGGTTAGCGCCCCGTTCCCACACCCGATATCAAGAATGCTTTGATAGGTGCTTAAATCACAATGTTCTTTCATAACGTTAATGACTTTAGCATATTTACGTTTTTGACGTTTGAAAAACCACCCTTGGATAATCGCAAAAATATTAAAGCGATGTGTCATCTTCTTTTTAGCCATTATTTTCCCTCCTTCAAACTTGATGTAAAGAACCCCTCGTTACTTATATTATACTGTAATTTTAAAGATAAATAAAATATATCAATCATCCTACGATTTCAAACATCTTGCATTCCTCAATATTTATACACCCTATTAAAAAAAAGCATGCATTCAACATGCATGCTCATCAGTTTAGTCGTGTTAATCTCAGGCAATAATAATTGCAAG
>SKIY01000106.1 GCA_007116205.1 Candidatus Izemoplasma sp.
ATGTCTTCACTCTCTATGAGTTTGATTCCGGCTGAACATGATGGGTATAAATTCAACTTTTTGGATTTGCCGGGAAGCGAAGAGTTTGTCAATGAAATGAACCAAGCTTTAGAGGTTGTTAAAGGGGCAGTTTTGGTCATTGACGGAACTAAAGGAATTGATATTGGGACAGAAAGAATATTATCTGTCCTTAATGAAGAAAACATTCCTACGGTTATTTTTATTAACAAGATGGATAAGGAAAACATTAAGTTTGAAGAACTATTAGTGAAGATACGTGAGATGATAGGATATCAAGCGGTACCGTTTTTATGGCCTATTGGACAGGCGGATGATTTTAAGGGTTATGTTGACTTAGTTGACATGAAGACGCGCTTATTTGATGGTGAAAAAGTTGTTGAGAGCGATGTTTCAAGTGAACTTGAAGCTGAAGTTGCAGACCACCGTGAAAAGATTGTTGAGTCGGTGGCGGAAACAAGTGAAGAGCTACTTGAAAAACACTTTAGTGGTGAGGCTTTAACGCAAGAGGAAATGGTTAATGGTTTACGTCAAGGTGTTTTAGAAGGCGATTTAAAACCGATTGTTTTGGGTTCTGCTGTTAAAAACATTGGTATTATGGCTATTTTAGAAATGATTGGTAAATTTATGCCAGCGCCAAACGATTTAAAAGCGATGGAAGGTAAAAACCCAGAAACTAATGAGGATGTTGTTCGTAAGACTTCTAATGAAGAGCCGTTTTCAGCGTATGTGTTTAAGACAACGGTAGATCCATTTATTGGCAATGTTAGTATGATTAAAGTTTTCTCTGGTTCGCTAAAAAGTGGTCAAGAAGTTTTAGTGGGTGATACGAAGAAGACGGTTAAGATTGGTGCACTTTTCATGTTGCGCGGTAAGGAACAAATTGAAGTTGATGAGATTACTGCTGGTGATATAGGTGCGGTGAGTAAGTTAGAGAGTTTATTCACAGGGTGTACGATTTCTGACCCTAAAACACCGGTTATTTTTAAAGGTGCAGAGATTTATAAACCAACCATTTATGTAGCTATTCATCCTAAACAAAAACAAGATGAAGATAAATTGTCTTCGGTCTTAAAAAGATTAAATGTTGAAGACCCTTCGTTTGAGGTTAAACGGAATAGTGAAACGGCTCAATTGTTATTGGGTGGTCAAGGGATGACGCATATCGGGTATATTCTTGAGAAAATGAAGAATATGTTTAAAGTGGAAGTTGAGACACTTGATCAAAAAATCGTTTATCGTGAAACCATTAAGATTAAAACTGAGGCTGAGGGAAGACATAAAAAACAATCTGGTGGTTCTGGACAGTTTGGTGTTGTTCACATTCGTTTTGAACCGCTTGATCCAAATGAAAATGAGTTTGAATTTGCTGAAGAAGTTCACGGTGGTTCTGTACCGAAAAACTACTTCCCAGCAGTTGAAAAAGGTTTAATTGAAATATTACAAAAAGGACCTGTTGCTGGATTTCCTGTTATTGGTGTAAAAGCGACATTGTTTGATGGGGCATACCACGCGGTCGATTCTAATGAGATATCGTTTAAGTTAGCAGCATCTTTAGCGTTTAAAAATGCATGTAAAAAGGCAAAACCTACAATATTAGAGCCGATTATGAAAGTTGAAATTTTTGTTAAGGATGAATATGTTGGGGATGTTATGGGTGATGTTAATAAACGTCGCGGTCGTGTTCTAAGCATGGACCCACTAGCTGGTGGACGCCAAAAGATTACAGCGGATATTCCAGAAGCTGAAATCGTTAAGTATACCATTGATTTAAAAGCTATTACGCAAGGTAGTGGATCGTTTACACGTGAATTTACACGGTATGACGAAGTCCCTGAAAGTATGGTTAGTAAGATTGTTGAAGAACATAAACAAGATTCGTAGTAAAGAGCTCCGTTTGGAGCTCTTTTTTTATTGCATTTAATTGGTATATAATTCTAATTCGAACTATAATGTGTATAAGGAGTGATATTATGGAACAATTAAAAGGAATACATCACGTTACTGCGATTACAAGCAGTGCTGAGAAAATTTATGATTTTTTTACGAATATATTAGGGATGCGGTTGGTTAAAAAGACTGTGAATCAAGATGATATTCAAACATACCATTTGTTTTTTGCTGATGATGTTGGTAATCCTGGTACAGATATGACATTTTTTGATTTTAAAGGGATTGCTAAGGCTAAAAAAGGGACCAATGAGATAGCGCGTACGAGTTTTAGAGTTGCATCTGATCGCGCTTTGTCGTATTGGGTGAAACGTTTTAACCATTATGGCATCGTACATTCCTCTGTGGAAACGGTGTTTGGAAGAAAGGTGGTTTATTTTGAGGATTTTGATGAACAAGCATATGCTTTGTTTTCAGATGAGTCTGTTTCTGGTGTTTCTGCAGGTATACCGTGGAAGAAGGGTCCGGTTCCGAATGAATTTGCTATTATAGGATTAGGGCCGATATTTTTGAGGGTGAACCGTTTGGATGCGATGGATACCGTTTTATCAGAACATATGTTGATGGAAAAAATAGCGAATGAAGGTCATTTGACATTATATGTTATGGGTGAGGGTGGCAATGGTGCGAGTGTTATTGTTGAAGAAGATAACGCGTTACCGAATGCGCAACAGGGTTATGGAAGTGTGCATCATGTTGCTTTCCGCATTGAGGACAAAAAAGCTTTGGATTTATGGACGGATAGATTAAATATGATTGGTGCCCCAAACTCTGGTTTTGTGGAGCGATTCTATTTTAAATCACTTTATACAAGGTTGTATCGAGAAATTTTGTTTGAGTTTGCAACTGAAGGACCAGGATTTATGTCTGATGAAGAAACGTACGAAACGTTGGGAGAAACGTTGGCGTTACCTCCAAAATTGAAAGATCATCGATCATATATCGAATCGGTTGTCAGACCGATTGACACTGTGAGAAGTACGAAAGTATTTGAGAAGGAAACGTACGATGATTAATGATTTGAAGACGATAACTATTTTATTTCGTGCACAGCATGCTATTGAAAGATATATTCGTTCAGATATTGAGCGTTACGGGTTAAATACAACCGAGTTTGGCGTTTTAGAGGTTTTATATCATAAGGGTGCGCTACCGGTTAAAACAATCTTAGAAAAGATTTTAATCGCGCCATCAAGTTTAAGTTATGTGCTTGGGCGTTTGGAAAAGAAAGCGTTTATTACTAAAACAAAACAAAAAAGCGACAATCGAAGTTTTTTAGTCGCGCTTACTGAAAAAGGTAAATCTATGTTTAGTGATATTTATGAAGAACATAGGATACGGATGCGGAATAAATTGAATGTTTTAA
>SKIY01000100.1 GCA_007116205.1 Candidatus Izemoplasma sp.
ATCTGTTAACGGAAAATGAAGTGGATGATTTTCATGTTCTATTTCCGGGTGTTTTATGGGCAACCACTTACAACGCCACCACAAATAGATACGATGCTAAACTTATATTTTACGGGGATAACTCAGTAGAAACTTTTTCAGAACATGAAGTCATTAATGCTTGGAACTACGCAACGCATCATATTAGTAATATTTTCCACGATGCACGCGTCATTCGAGTTTCTCATACTGATGGCGTTACCTATTACACGATACACTTTGAAGATTAAATATTAATTTAAGAGGAATGTTGATGTAAACATTCCTTTTTCTTTGAAAAATAGAAGGGTGTTTTTAGTGTATACTATAATTAAGACTAACTGTAGAAGGTGAATCAATGATTAGATTTGGCGTAATAGGGGCTGGACGTATAGCACAAACATTTTCTGATGCAGTAAAAGGTGTGAACGATGCTGAATTATATGCGGTTGCATCGAGAGACTTAGAAAAAGCGCAAGCATTCAAATCACAACATCAGTATAAGCATGCCTATGGAAGCTACGAAGCAATGCTTGAAGATTCAAATGTAGATTGTGTTTATATTGCCACACCACACGGCTTGCATTACGAACAGATGCTTAAATGTCTTGAATATAACAAGCCAATCCTTTGTGAAAAAGCATTTACATTAAATGCGACACAAGCAAAGCATGTCTTTGATATAGCGCGTAAGAAAAATCTATTTGTAATGGAAGCGATGTGGACACGATTTTTACCCGTTATACAAGCTGTTAAAGAAATCATTGCCGATGGAGTTATTGGGGAGATTAAACATCTCGATATAACGTTTGGGTTTCACACGGAGGCTGAGGATCGCGATCGAATATTTAATCCAAGTCTCGGAGGGGGTGCACTTTTAGATATCGGCATTTACCCGTTAACGCTAGCTGATATGCTTTTAGGGTCACCAGAAGGGGTTGAAACAACCGTCAAGAAACATCCGCGAACAGGTGTTGATATTCATGAAACAATGACCCTAAGTTACAAAAACGCAAGTGCACAAATTACGGCAGCCTTTGATGAAAACTTACCAAATGATGCTAAAATAATTGGTTCTAAAGGAACAATTGTTATACCGTTTTTTTGGCAAGCGGAAGAAGCGTATATATATGATGACAAGCAAAACTTATGCGAGAAGTTAAGTTTTCCGCACCCCGTAAACGGGTTTGAGTATGAAATAGAAGCGGTTGTTTACTGTCTTAAAAACAACTTTAAAGAAAGCCCTATTATGCCACACACGAAAACCATCGCTATGTTAAACCAAATGGATGCACTTAGAAAAGCTTGGCTTATAAATTATCCAAACGAATTATAAAAGAGGTGTAAATATGAAAACATTAGAAACAAAACGATTACTATTAAGAGCATTTAAACCGTCTGATTTAGAGGACTTTCATGCGTATGCAAAGATACCAGGTGTAGGTGAGAAAGCTGGCTGGTTACATCATAAATCATTGGCTGAAACGCAAACAGTTTTAGATGCATTTATGAAACAAAATGAAGTGTATGCGTTGGAACTAAAAGAAAATAACCGTGTGATAGGATCACTTGGAATTCATCAACGTAGTGACGATACAGTCTCAAAAGAAATAGGCTATGTTTTATCAAAAACGTATTGGGGACAAGGCTTCATGACAGAGGCGGTAAAACGGGTAGTAGCACATTGTTTTGAAGACTTAGAACAAGAAAAACTGTATTGCGGACACTTTGTTGAAAATAAGGCATCAAAACGCATTATCGAAAAGGTTGGGTTCACATTTTTAACAACCCGTAAATACTACTCGAAAAATATGGATCAACACTTTGATGAATGTTACTATGTCTTATCTAAAGCGGATTATAACAGTACAAAAAACGTTTAAAAATAGCAGTTTTTTAAAAAAAAGAGAACAAATTACAAGTAAAATTTGTAATACTGTTTTAAATGTGATATGATTTTTTTTATAAAAAAACAGGCGGAAAAACATGGATTTATTAGTTGCATTATTACCCGCTTTACTAATGGTTACGCTCGTAATTATCACAAGGAAAGTACTCATGTCTTTAAGTTTAGGTTTAATATTAGCAGCATTAATTTATGAAAGTTTTAATCCTTGGCGCACCATCGTTTACTTGTGGAACAGCTTGTTTGGTATTCTTACAAGCTTAGATTGGTACTTACCAATCCTTGGTTTTGTTATTTTAATTGGTGGGATTACCGCGGTTATTGCATTAGCTGGTGGTATTGCGTTTGCTACAGGAACAAGTTGGGGTGCATTTGGTATCTTACTGCCAATCGCTATTCCAATCGCTGTACAAACCAACCCTGAATTTATGCCTGTCATCATTGCGGCGGTTTTAGGTGGTGCGGTATTTGGTGATCACTCTTCACCTGTATCAGATACAACCGTGCTTTCTGCAACGGGGGCGCGTTCAACACTTCATGCACACTTTATCTCACAGTTGCCGTATGCTTTAGTGACTGCAGGCATTGCTGGATTCGGGTATTTAACATTCGCTATTTTCCAAATGGTCTGGCCATCATACATTATTATGGCGATCCTGTTTGTCGTTTTTGTACGCATCTTTAAAACGGTAGAAACAGAAAATGTGGAACATGACGGTGAAGAAGCTGCAGCGTAATACCGGTGTCATCTGTTTAGTAAATAAGGGCATTCATGATGAAAACGGGTAAAAGCTATTTAAGTTTGGAAGTAGAACTGCATATGTGGTTCTACTTTTTATTTGAAGTGTTGAGAAGCTACTTAGGTACTTAATAGAATAAATCAAACGGGTTATCAATCATTAAAAGGGCAATGCACTTCAGGAAAACATTGAAATATTGTACATAAATTAAAGGTATGTTATAATTTTTTTATGTGAAAATATTGGAGGGATGAATTTGAAACGGTTAACTGTAGTATTATTATTGGTTTTAACTTTTGTTTTAACAGGGTGTCAAGGTGGAGACCCTGACTTGGTATTCGATGTTTTAGATGCGTTTGATAATGATGATATTAATGAAACGGTTCTTGAAGGCCGTGAGTTTAGAGACGTTCATGGCAGAAGTGATTATTTTATTGGTGACGGAAAAGCGCTTATGGAGATTACTGAAGATGATGAGGTATATATCATGTATACGGTTGCTGAAGAGAATGGTGTAGCGTATATTGAGCTTTCTTTAACCATCGACGGGAATAATGTAGAAGTATCATCCATGAATATAAAATATATAGACTACGAACAATATATTAGTGTGAATTACGAGACAT
>SKIY01000131.1 GCA_007116205.1 Candidatus Izemoplasma sp.
AAATGGGATATGATGCATCAGAAGAAGCAACATATTTTGATATCGTTGCAGCAATGGAACACATTGATGATATCGTTTCTCGCATTAACGACTAATTTGAACGTATAATGGGTGGTGCGAGCCACCACCCATTGTATTATTTTAGGAGGATTTATACTGATGGCAAAAATAATTACTATTGATGATGCGTTAAATCTCATTAAATCGAATGATCATATTGTTGCTGGTATGGCAGCAAGTGAAGGCCGTGCATTTTTTATGCGGTTACATGAAATTGCACACCGTGTAGACAATGTAACGATTGACAATTGTCTTCCACTCTATCCATATGAATTTATGGTAAATAATAGTTATGCAAAAAGATTTACCATACATAGTTGGTTTTTTTCTGGAGATTTGCGAAAAGCGTTTAAAAATAAAAATATCGCTTTTATACCAAATCAATTACACTTTGCTGGACAAAAACGCACACAGTTTAAAAAGCCAAACGTGTTTGTAGGGACAGCTTCTTTGCCTGATAAGCACGGGTTTGTATCTTTGTCGCTGTCTAATGTTTATGAAAAACATATGATTGAACAAGCCGACACTGTTATTTTAGAAATTAATCCTAACTTCCCAAGAACACATGGGGATGTTGAGGTTCATCAAAACACGATAGATTATTTTGTTGAGGTTGATTATCCAGCACCAGAACTACCAGATAATGAACCGAATGAAAAAGACAAAAAGATTGGCGCATTCATCGCTGAAAGAATTCATGATGGCGATACCATTCAACTTGGTATTGGCGGTATTCCCAATGCTGTTGCGCTTGCTTTAATGGATAAAAAAGACCTAGGTGTTCATACTGAGATGTTAACAACGGGGTTTATGAAGCTGTTTAAACACGGTGTTATCACAGGTCGAAAGAAAAACTTGCACAAAGGTAAAATGGTAGCCGCTTTTGCGCTTGGAACGAAAGAACTCTATGAGTTTATCGATGATAATCCAGCGGTGATGTTACTAGATGGTAATTATGTGAACGATCCGATGGTTATTGGTCAAAACGACAATCAGGTATCCATCAATACAACGATAGAAGTGGATTTGACTGGGCAGTGTTGTAGTGAATCAATCGGTACGATGCAGTTTAGTGGCACAGGTGGACAAACCGATACGGCCACGGGCGCACAACGTGCAAAAAATGGTCGTAGTTTTATCGCATTATATTCAACGGCGATGGTAAAAAACAAAGATACAGGGGAACGTGAGCCGATGAGTAAAATTGTTTCTACGCTTAAACCTGGCGCAGCAGTAAGTCTTTCTCGTAACGATGTCGATATGATTGTCACAGAATATGGTGTTGCAGAGTTAAGAGGAACATCAATTAAAGAACGTGTTGAACGCTTAATCGCTATCGCACACCCAAATTTTAGAGATGGGCTTCGCCAAGAAGCAGAAATGATTGGGTACATTTAATGGCAACGTTTGTATATCAAGATAAAACGGTCTTTTATGAATGTTCTAGTGAAGACAAGTCGCAGGTATTACTGCTATTAAATGGTATTATGATGTCAACGAAAAGTTGGGATCCCTTTATTGATACCTTTAAAAAACATGTCACCGTATTGCGGGTTGATTTCTTTGACCAAGGTCAAAGTGAAAAAATGTCTGAAAATTATACACAAACGATTCAAGTTGAAATGCTTAAAGCCCTTTTAGATCATTTAGATATTAAAAAGGTATATCTTTCAGGGATTTCATATGGCGGCAGCATTGCGCTTCAGTTTGCGGCAAAATATCAAGATATGGTTGCTAAGTTAATGTTATTTAATGCCACTGCAAAAACCAGTGCATGGCTCAAAGCAATTGGTGATGGCTGGAATGCAGTTGCAAAGTCGCGTGACGGGGAAGCCTATTATCATATCGCTATTCCTTATATTTATTCACCCCATTTTTATAATAAAAATATTGCGTGGATGGAAGCGCGAAAAGAAAAACTGATCCCTTTATTTAGTAATCCTGACTTTTTAGATGCAATAACAAGGCTCACTATTAGTGCTGAAACGCATGATGTCAGTGATGTGTTACGCGATATAAATGTGAAAACGCTGGTGGTGGCGAGTACGTATGACTTTTTAACACCACCGTTTGAACAAGCATTTCTTACGGAAAACATGCCAAATGCAAGAATGGTCACGTTTGAAACGTGTGGACATGCGAGTATGTATGAACAGCCTGAATTATTTGTTTCAACCATTCTCGGTTTTATTCAAGAGGATGGAAAATATACGATTTAGGGAGTGTTTTTTATGGAAAAGCAATATATTGATTTACCAAATGGTGAAAAGCTAGCTTATTTAGAAACTGGAACAGAACATCAAGATGTGTTGGTTCTTGTTCACGGAAATATGAGTAGTAGTATCCATTACTTACCAGTTATTGCTGACTTTGCGAAAGATTATCGCGTCATTGCGATGGATTTAAGAGGATTTGGCGATTCAACTTATCATACCCCGATTAACCATTTAGATGATTTTGCAGATGATGTGATTGCATTTATCAATATGAAAAATATTGATACATGTGATCTTGTTGGCTGGAGTACAGGCGGTGGGATTGGTTTATCGCTTGCAGCACGGTTTCCGAAACGGATTAAAAAGCTTGTTTTAGTTGAATCGGCGTCTTATAAGGGGTATCCGATTTATGAAAAAGACGCGACTTTCCAACCAGTTATTGGGAAACAATACCAAAGTAAAGACGCGATGGCTCAAGACCCAGTACAAGTACTACCTGCGCTTAAGGCCATGGAAGATAAAAATGCTGCTATCATGAAAGACATTTGGAAAGCGGTTATTTACAACGTAAATGTGCCTGAAGAGGAGTCGTTAGATGTATTTATTAATGAAACGTTAAAACAACGTAATTTGGTTGACGTTGATTGGGCTTTAATGACATTTAATATGAGTCACGAACACAATGGTGTTACGGAGGGTGACGGGTCTATTGATTTAGTCAAACAACCGGTGTTGTCGATTTATGGTAAAAAAGATTTAGTGATTCCTGAACACATGTTTAAAGAAACGGTCGATGCACTAGAAACGGTTAAAACACACATATTTGAAAATGGTTCGCATTCACCAATTACGGACCATCCTGATAAGTTATACAGTGCAATCTATCACTTTATTACCTCCTGATTCACGGAAAACCCGCATCTGCGGGTTTTCTTTTGTTTATAAAAGAAAAAAGCCGCTGCTTGTGTAGTATAAGTGTGAGAGGTGAAAAAAAAAAAAAAATATT
>SKIY01000033.1 GCA_007116205.1 Candidatus Izemoplasma sp.
CCAAACGGCATCACCCCATCATGCGCTTCTAAATACGTCATAATCCGTGACGCATCATCATCAATGACCAGTTCTTTTTGTTCAATTAATGACCCGTTATATCGGTACTCATCTTTGACCACCGTAATCGTAACTTCAACACAAGCACCTAAACGCAACGCCTCTCGAATATGCTTAAAATATACAAATATTTCATGGCCAGCCTTCGTAAACAAAACCACCCCTTCATCCGCAATAGAAAAAACATACGCTTCAACTTTATCACCTTTTTCAAGTGCTGATTCTGGTGTAAAATAATCAAGCATTTTAAAGCGACTCACTGGTTTCGCAACAATTTGATTTGAACTCGTCTTCAAATAACAAAAAAGTTTATCATTAATCTGTGGCCATTGTTTCTTCAAAACCGGTAAATCATCTCTAGAAACCAACATATCCTTATCAAGTCCCACATCGACAAAAACCCCTAGTCCAAACTTCACCTCAACAACATTGACTAAATCAGCGCGATATAAATCAATCTTAGGTGTCTCCATGGTTGCGGCCAATTGCTTACGGTGATTAATATACAAAAACACATCAACCATCTCACCAACGCGCAACGATTTTGTTGTTTTGCTTTTTAAAAGCGCAATCGTCACATTTTGTTGCTTAATAATGTACTGATCACTTTCTTCTCGAATCACTGTAAATAAATGGTTAGTCCCTAATTTTAAATCTTCCACAAAATCACCTCGAAGGTATTATACCAAATTGTGTTAAAAACTACACGCATTATGTAATTTATGTTGCTTTTCAAAGCCTTATTTGATACAATAATATCGCTTATGATACGGAGGTGAAAGAATGGCAAACTCAAGGCAACAAATCAAACGTGCAAAAACAAATGTTAAAAGACGTGAGCATAATACCATCTTTAGATCAGGAATGCGTCGTGCGATGAAAGCAGTTGATCTACATGTTGAAAATAAAGACAAAGAAAAAGCGCTTCAAGCACTCACACTTGCAAATAAAAAACTTGACAAAGCACAAGTCAGAGGCATCGTTCATAAGAATTTCGTAGCTCGTCATAAATCACGCCTCGCCCAAAAAGTTAACGCTATATAAAAAACAAAACGTGTTCATTTTGAACACGTTTTTTAATACCTTAAATTAACATTAAAAATATAATAAACCCCAACATATAAAGTGCCACCGCACTAATCACAGAAACTAAAGCACCCTTTCCCGCACTTCTTGCTGCGCGCGGTCTCTCGTCTTGCCACACCAAATATAAAATAAGCCCTACAATCGGAAAAACAAACCCAAGCGCCGCATATCCAAATGTAGATTCTTCTGCATTTTCGTGTTTGCTTGAAGAAATCTCTAAATGATTCCCGCAATTAAAACACACACGATCTTTATCATTTATTTGACTCCCACAATTCGAACAATATTTCGCCACAATACCTCACCTCACGTACTCAAAATAAATAACTCTAAACCAACCTTTTTATCGACACGCCCTGTTTTAATATGATAATCTAACCGCTCCAAATGCTTCAAATGTTCTTTAATTTGTGCCAACTCAACCACTTTCGCATTTTGAACCATATAATAAGCACGGCCGCTCGAAACATTATAATATGCTTGAATATCCCCTTGTGATTTCCCTTGCTCTAACAACGTTCTAACATGTAACATCTCACGATACTTCGTCACAATAATATTTAAAATGCGTAAAGGGTCCTCACTATGTAACACCAAATCCTTATAAACCGCTAATGCTTTACTTTGATTATGCTGCAAAAGCGCCGTTGTAATATCATAAACATTGTCTTCAACATTTTTCGTGATAACGCGTTCAATAATAGACTTATCTATATATTTATCATCTCCGACATAAAGCAACAATTTGCGCATCTCTAAATAAGCAAACTCCGTACTGTGCTCGACCCGTTTAATAAATAAGCTCAATGCATCTTCATCAAACGTAATGCCTAACTGCCCAAACTGACGCCGCGCCCAAGCTGCTAAATCTTGTGCAGTTTTTAATTTGCACTCTGACACCGTAAACTTTCTCAACCGTTTAACAAGCGCTTTACGTTCATCAAGCTTACTAAGTGGCGCGGTAATAATCAAAACCGTAGCATCTGAAGGCTGTTCTAAATAGCGCGCTAAAGCATCTTCATCATGCGGCAACGCCTTACGTCCCTTCTCAGTTCCTAAAAACCGAGCATTATTACAAATCACAATTTTTTGTTCGCTCATAAAAGGAATCGTTAAAGCATCATTTACCGCCTCTTTAACATCTACCTCATCTAGATCATAATACGTCGTGTTATACTCATCCGAATTATATTTTTTTATCACTTGATTAACTTTAAGCTTCACATAAAAACTATCTTCACCATAAAATAAAATGACACGTTCTTTCATCTCATCACCTCGTGTTCTATCAATCCCTATTTTAACACATAAATAGATTATGGGCCGGTCTTTTTTCTCCGTTCATTAAAATAATAGATAAAAGAAATCGTCCCTTCCTCATCGGTACGGTGAACAGCCATCTTCTTCCCAAGCAGACGTTGTACCAATATTTCAGACGGATGGTCAAAACGATTATTGCGATGTGCACTAATAACAGCATCCTCAGCCGACACCATTTGTAAAAACGACTTCGTCGCAGAACTGATTGATCCGTGATGTGGGACTTTCAACATCGTAATCTCCATCCCAAAATCTTCAAAGCTCGCCTCTCTTGAGGCTTCAATATCCCCAGTAAAAAGAATCGTTTCATTTCCAAACCGCACCACCTTTACCAACGAATTATTGTTTTCATTAACATACAATTTATCGCGCTCAAAAACAAAAATCGAAAAAGCACCACACTGAATCCAACGGTTTTCTAACTCAGCTTGATCATCGCGCGTGTAAAGACGCTTTACATGTATCGTTTCACTAATACTTTCATACGCACCATAGTGGTCATAATGCCAATGTGTAATAAATACGTAATCCAATCGTCTAACATGCATATTTTGTAAACTGTTAAGCACCTGATTATGCCCATCTGATTCACCGGTATCAATTAAAATATTACACCGATTATGGGCATCTTTTAATAAAATACTATCACCATGAACATGAAAGAAAACAACCTGTTGACGAAAGTCCAAATACGGTGTCATAAAAACCCCAAACAAGACACAAAAAACAATAACCCCACGTTTTAAATATAAGTCATCTCCCATCAAAAAATATAGCAAACCGCCATAATAAACAACCAC
>SKIY01000008.1 GCA_007116205.1 Candidatus Izemoplasma sp.
AGAGTTTCCCGTTCGACTTGCATGTATTAGGCATGCCGCCAGCGTTCATCCTGAGCCAGGATCAAACTCTCCATAAAAATATAGTAACTTCTTACGAAGTTAAATTTTTTGGTTTGTCTGGTTCCTAGTACTCACTCAAAGTAATTCTGTTCTATTCAGTTTTCAAAGACCATACATCCGATATAAAATCCGAGTGCTATAATATTGTATAATATAAGGCACCTTAAGTCAAGGACTATACCGAACTTCTAACAAGTTTTTTTCCTTGTCGCAGACCATCAATTTATTGGTTCTTTCGGCCCGCAATAAAGAGTATATAACTTATCAGATTATAAGTCAACACCTTTTGCAAAGTTTTTAACTTTTTTATTTCGCCTATATATAGGCTTTAAAACTACGCTGGTCAACTCACTATTTAACAGTGTATAAAAAAGGCGTGCATTTGTCAATCAAAAGCACCCCTTTTTTTAAATTTATTTAATTAAAGCTTTTCAACGTTTCTAATAAGCCCTCTAAAGGTACAATCTTCTTCACATCATCTTTTCTATTAATCACTTCAACTTGCCCGTTTTCAAAGTCCTTACCGATAATAATACGAATCGGAATCCCAATCAAATCAGCATCCTTAAACTTAACACCAGCACGCTCATCTCGATCATCAAGTAAAACATCATAACTTTCACTTAAAAGATCATACAAATTTTCAACCTTATTTATAAGGGCGTCATTTTTATACGAAACAGGAACCAAATGAATATCAAACGGTGACACCTCATCCGGCCAAAGCAACCCCGTCTCAGTACTGTGTTGTTCAACAATAGCCATCAGTGTTCGACTAATGCCTAAACCATAACACCCCATAATGATTGGTTCTAACGTTCCCTCACGATTAGTGAACAATGCCTTCATACTATTTGAGTACTTCGTTCCTAGCTTAAATATATTGCCAACTTCAATCCCTTTTGCCGTTGCAATAGTGCCCCCACACAAAGGACACGGGTCTCCCGTCGCTAACTTACTAAACTCCTGATTCGTAGCATATGCACAAGATTGACAATACGTAATGGTATCCTCGCCTACCTCACTCATGACCATAAACTCATCTGCTTCATCGCCACCAATTTGACCCACATCAGAAGAAACAATACGTGTCGCAAGTCCAGTACGCTCAAAAATGCGCGTATACGCCGCTTTCATAAGTTTATACCAGTAATCTAAATCCTCAGCACTTTCACTAAAAGTGTATAAATCCTTCATAATAAATTCTCTCCCACGCATTAACCCAAATCGCGGACGCATCTCATCACGAAACTTTGTCTGAATTTGATATAAAGCGAGCGGTAATTTCTTATAAGAATTCGCATAATCTCGAACAATATCTGTAATAACTTCTTCATGGGTTGGTCCTAAACAAAAATCACGGTCTTTACGATCTTTCAACCGCATTAACTCTGGACCATATTCACTCCACCGTCCAGAAGACTCCCATAAGTCTCTCGGTTGTAAAGCTGGCATTAATAACTCGCTACATCCCCGCGAATCCAACTCTTCCCGAATAATCTTTTCAATATTCCGAATCACACGGTGTGCCAACGGTAAATACGTGTAAATTCCAGAAGCCGTTTGCTTAATAAGTCCCGCACGCGCCATCAGCTTATGGCTTTTAACCTCAGCATCTTTTGGTGCTTCTTTTAACGTTGGTACAAATAACAATCGCTGTTTCATACTAACACCATCCTTATATTATCCAATAATTCTTAAAACATCATTAAACGCAATAAATATAAACAACGTTATAAGTAAAACAAACATGACAAAGTGCAATATGTTTTCAACCCGCTTATTCACCGGTTTTCTAACAATACCTTCATAGCCTAAAAAGACCAATCGTCCACCATCTAGAGCTGGAATAGGCAACAAATTAATAATACCAAGATTGACACTCAAAATACCAATCCACGTCAAGAACGCAATAATCCCTTGACTGATGAACGTACTCGTTAATGTATATATCCCAATCGGCCCCGCAAGATCACCAACCCCAACACGACTTTCAGAAAACAAAGCACGAATCGTACTAAAAATCATCGTCGAAGTTGCGCCAAACTGCGTAAATGCAGAAGGAAAACTCGCCAGTAGATCAAACTCATACACCGGGCCTACACCCAACGTATTTTGTATCGGACGCACACCTTGACCTTCTAAAAAGCGATGACTAAACGGTCCTACATTATACGTTAAAACACGAACATCTATAATCGTGCCATCCGCTTCATCATAAACATTTCTTTCGACCTCAACAAGCATATCTTCGCCACCGGTATTATCACGCATAAAAGCAACAACATCTTCCCAAGAACCAACACTATTCATCGCATCCTCAGTATACCCAATCGCTAAAATAATATCTCCTTTTAAAAGCCCTGATGATGTTCGCTGATCAATCTCTAAAGCATTATCGGCAGGACTACCTTCACCGACACTGCCAATAACAACAGCATCTTCAACTAAAGGATCACTACTAAAACCAGCACTATAAAACTGCACCGTCGGAACCGATGTAAAAGTTAACTCAACACCGTTTCGCATCACCACAATTTCTAAAGCGCCTTGTCCTGAGTTCGCTTCCATAACACCTTGGATATCTCCCCAACTATTAATCGGCTCATCTCCAATAGAAACAATTCTATCCCCAACTTCTAACCCAGCACGCTCCGCAGAAGAGTTTTCACTAATTGCCCCTAACTCACTGCTCTCCATCACTGGCTGTCCAATTAACAACGCAATCACAAAGAAAATGATAATAGCTAATATAAAGTTCATTAAAGGACCCGCAAAAATAGTTAAAAAGCGCTCTAATATAGTTTTCGACTCAAAACTGCGGTCATAAGGCGCAATTTGCAACGCTTTATCTTTCATCACATAAAAAGCATTACGCGCCACTTCGTAATCGTTTATATATAACGGCGTATTCTCTTTACCTTTTAAATCAACACGCTCAACCGCAACCAACTCAGCATCTTGATATCGACTATCTTCAGGGTCTAAAACAATATGGGTAATCTTATTCGGTTGTTTTTCATCAAACAACACCCTAATTTCTTGCCCTTCAGTGACTAAAGCATCTGAAATTTCTTCCCCCGCCATCGACACAAATCCACCAAGCGGAATCGCACGAATACTAAAAAGCGTCTCCCCTTTTTTCTTACTATAAATGATTGGTCCCATCCCCAAAGCAAACTCATGACACAAAATCCCAGCGCGTTTAGCCATAATATAGTGCCCAAGTTCATGAATAACAATAACCAACCCTAATAAAAACACAAAACCAATAATATTAACAATAAACATACTACTCACCATCCATATATTTCTTCTCGACATACGCTCGAACTTGAGCGTCTAATTGTAATATTGCATCTAACGATATCTCATAACCATTATCAAAAGCAAGCAAACAATCAGTAATAATTTCTTCTATTGCATTAAACGCTATTTTACCTTCTAAAAAAAGCGCCACCGCCACTTCATTTGCTGCATTCATCGTCACCGTATGTAACCCTTCCTTACGCGCAACCGCAATACCTAAATCAAACAAAGAATAGCGTATTGGATCAATCGTCTCAAAAGACAATGATTTAATCTTAGTTATATCAAAAACAGAACGATAAGGCAACCTTATTAAATCTCCTTCTAAAGCAGATAAAATAGGAATGCGCATATCCGCTGGTCCAGCATGCATTAAGACGTTACCATCGACAAAATGAACCATACCGTGCACAATGCTCTCACGATGTAAAACAGCTTCTATCTTATGATAGGGTAAATCAAATAAATAGTGGGCTTCAATGACCTCAAACACTTTATTCATCATCGTCGCAGAATCAATCGTAATCTTCGCGCCCATCGACCAATTCGGATGCTTTAACGCATCCTTGACCGTCACATTTTCTAAAGCTGCTTTATCTAAATCACGAAAACTCCCACCACTCGCAGTAATCACAACTTTATCAACATCCTCAACCCGAGACCCTCTTAAGCATTGCGCTAGTGCGCTATGCTCACTATCGATAGGTATTAATTTTGCTGAAGACTCCTTCAGTAATGGCATAATAACCGCACCACCAACAACCAGCGTCTCCTTATTCGCTAACAAAACATCAAAGCCACGTTTAAGCGCCGCCATCGTCGGTTTTAACCCAACAGCACCCACCAAGGCATTCACTACAACCACATCATCCTCAAGGTCGTTAATTAGTTGATCAAGATTCGTTGCTGAATAACACTGTCTATCATCAAATGCTGCCACATGACTTTCCGCAATCGCAACGATTTTGATATCATGTTTATGCACAATCGCTTCCAACGCTTTTACACTATGATTTGCCGTAGCCGCAACAAGCTTAAAACGCTCTGGATATTGTTCAATAATTTCTAGCGTTTGTTCACCGATACTTCCTGTTGCTCCTAACAAAACCACAGACTTCATTTAAAACACCTCAAACAACATAATTACGATCATCAACGCTAAAGCAGCGAACACACTAGAATCAAAACGATCCATAACCCCACCGTGCCCTGGAAATAAATTAGAAAAATCTTTAATACCATGTTCACGCTTTAATTTAGAAGCAACCAAATCCCCAAGTTGCGCCATGACAGACACGAACGTTCCACCTATAATAAAGACAATCACAAGCACAAAAACAGACTGATCCGCACCAAATAGTCCCATAAAATAAGCATAAACAGACGCGACAATCACCGCGACAACCGTTCCACCAATAGCCCCTTCAATCGACTTTTTCGGACTAATCTCAGGCGCCAAACGATGACGACCATATTTCATTCCAATAAAGTATGCAAACATATCCGTAACCATAGATAAAATCAACATATAAATCAACACATCGATTCCGTGACTTCTTACCATGCCAATCGCTGCAAACGCAAGCGCTACATACCAAACACTCACAAAAACCTTACCAATACTTGCCATCGTTACACGCTCACTAAACACACTTGAAAGCATGAATCCCAACAACATGATAAAAACAACTAAAATTAAAAAAACAGGCAACACCAAATTCAAATACAAACTTAGTATTAATCCATATAATATAAAAGTTAACAACATTTGCAGCACAAAAAGCACTGGTTTTTTATTTTCTTTATTCACCATAAAAAACATCTCAGCAGCACCTATCAACACTAAAACACCTAATGCCGCATAAAAAATAACTTCACCTACAAATAAAAGTGGTACTAAAACCAACGCTAAAATAGCACCTGTAATGATACGTTCTTTCATGTTTTACTTCCTTTCAAGCCACCAAATTTGCGAACGCGTTTTTGATAAACACGGATAGCCTTTAAAAATGCTTTTTCATTAAAAGCAGGCCAGGGGATTTTCGTAAAATATAACTCAGCATACGCTGCTTGCCATAACATATAGTTACTCAACCTTTGATGCCCTCCCGGTCGAATTAAAAAATCTACCTCTGGAAGCTGCGCAGTATCTAAATAACTAGAAAAAAGTTTGACATCAAGTGGCTTATTACTTGTTTTTGACCACGCTTGTGCAGCGCGAACAATTTCATCTTGTCCACCGTAGTCTAACCCGACATTTAAAATTAACCCTAAACGGTCTTTTGTTTCTTTTTCGACCCGTTTTAACAACTCAATATTTTCCTTTGATAAACGATCTCTACGCCCTGTAAAGACCACCTTAATATCATAGTCTTCAAAAGCATCTTTAAACTCTTCTTCAAATACTTTCGGTAGCGCCATTAAATAATCCACTTCTTCAGTTGGACGCTTCCAATTCTCTGTACTAAACGCGTAAACACTCAAACATTGAATGCCTAAAGTTTGACTAAACAAAGCAATTTTACGTAAATTCAAAGCCCCATGTTTATGCCCTGTTTGACGATTTAAACCACGCTTTTTAGCCCAAGTTCCATTCCCATCTAAAATAATAGCAACATGCTTAGGCAATCTATTTTGCATCACTTTTTTCTTTAAATTCATTGCGTCACCTCGGTTTTATATGCAACAACTATTATACACTAAAAGGGCATAAATCGAAAGAAAAAACCACCTAAGGTGGTTTTAGATAGAAAGTAAATCTTTTTCTTTTTTCGCGAATTCTTCCCCAACATTTTCGACGAAGCGATCAGTCAATTCTTGTACATCTTCAAGATATCCTTTAGCATCATCTTCAGTTAATTCACTCGCTTTTTCTAACTTCTTGATGCCTTCATTTGCATCGCGACGGATATTACGTATCGCAACGCGCGCTTCTTCAGCCAACTTTTTAACATCACGCACCAATGCTTTACGCGTGTCTTCAGTTAACTTAGGTAACACAATCCTTACCTGCTCACCTTCATTGCTCGGCGTCACACCAAGATTCGCCGCTAAAATAGCACGTTCAACTTCTTTTACAACGCTGCGATCATATGGTTTGATAACCAATTGATTTGGTTCTGGTACAGAAATATTACCCACTTGAGTAATTGGTGTTGGCACGCCATAATAATCCACTGAAACATGTTCTAACATGTTCGGATTGGCACGACCCGTGCGTACTTTTGAAAACTCTCGAACTAAATTACTAATTGTTGATTCCATTCTCTCTTCTGCATCAAGCATAATATCATCAATCATCATAACGCCTCCTTATTTAATCACTGTTCCTATTTTTTCACCAAGCGCAGCACGTTTGATATTGCCCTTAATATTCATATCGAATACCACGATTTCAATATTATTATCTTTACATAAAGCTGCGGCGGTTGAATCCATAACCTGAAGACCGTTTTCTAATACTTCATGGTGTGTTAAAGTCTCATAACGTAACGCATCATCATTTGTGCGAGGGTCTTTATCGTATACACCATCGGTTCCGTTTTTAGCCATTAAAATGGTTTTAGCTCCGATTTCAGCTGCGCGAAGTGCACTCGTCGTATCCGTACTAAAATATGGATTTCCTGTTCCACCACCGAAAATAACAATCATCCCTTTTTCTAAATTACTAATTGCTTTTCGGCGAATATACGGTTCAGCAACTTGCGGAATATTCAAACTCGTCATCGCACGTGTCTCTACCCCTAGTGACTCTAAAGCATTTTGCAGTGCCAATGCATTAATAATTGTCGCAATCATTCCCATATAATCAGCACTACTTCTTTCCATGCCCATTTCACTCGCAGTAATACCACGCCAAATATTTCCGCCACCAACAATAATACCAATTTCAAACATACCTAAATCATATGCTTCTTTTATCTCTAATGCAATCTCTTTAACACGTAGTGGGTCAATAGCCTTTTCTTGTTTTCCTGACAGCGCTTCACCACTAAGTTTAATAATCAGTCGTTTCTTATGGCTCATAATTTTCCCCCTGTTTACAAAAGTAGGACACAAAAAAGTGTCCTAGTAATGTCTTATCCTTGCATTTGTGATTTAACTTCGCTCGCAAAATCTTCTTGACGCTTCTCAATACCTTCGCCAACTTCTAAACGCACAAAAGAAACCACTTTTGCACCAGCGTTTGCTACATATTTTCCAACAGTAACATCGGCATCTTTCACAAATGGTTGATCAACTAAACAAATCTCTTTTAAGAATTTATTTAAACGTCCCTCGACCATCTTATCAACAATTTTTTCTGGCTTTCCTTCATTAAGTGCTTCATTTCTCAAAACTTCACGTTCGTGACTTAGCACATCTTCATTCACTTGTGATTGGTCTAAATAACGTGGGTTATTTGCTGCGACATGCATTGAAACATCTTTAGCGATTGTTTCGTTGCCACCGTCAATAACAGAAAGTGAAACAATTCTACCGCCCATATGGCTGTAAGCCCCAAACACCATCGCATCCGTTTTTTCAACTACATTAACGCGGCGTAAAGTAATTTTTTCACCAATTTTAGCTGTTGCATCAACAACAACATCCGCTAACGGCTTACCATCTAACTCCACTTTTAAAGCTGAGACTAAATCCGTTGCATCCGATGCAAGAATCGCTTTTCCTACACGGTCTAGCAATGTTAAAAACTCATTGTTTTTAGCTACAAAATCTGTTTCTGAATTCAGCTCATAAAGCACAGCTTTATTGCCTTCAACCAATACATTACAAAGTCCTTCAGCAGCAATTCTATCTGCTTTTTTCGCGGCTTTCGCAATACCTTTTTCACGTAAATAGTCAACCGCTTGATCTAAATCTCCACCAGTTTCTACAAGCGCTTTTTTGCAATCTAGCATGCCAGCACCCGTTTTATCTCTTAATTTTTTAACAAGTTGCGCAGTAACTGCCATAAATAATACCTCCATTGTTATTCGTCACTATTTTACCATATTCATAACCGCTTTGAAATATTAAGCGGATTTTTTTGAAAAAGAGGGCTAAAAAGCCCTCTCTTTATTTCAATAAAGCTTCAATAAGTTCAGCTTTTTTAAGTTTAGAGTATCCAGTCAAACCTTTATCTTTAGCCATTTCACGAAGCTCAACAACGGTGTGTTTTTCTAATGACTCACTAGAAACTTTTGGTGCAGTTTCTTTTTTAGGTGTTGGCTTTGATTCAGCTTTTTTCGGTTCAGATTTAACAACTTTTTTAACCTCAGGTTTTGGTGCTGGTTTTGTTTCTGTTTTTGGTGTTGCTTTTGTTTCTGGTTTTGGTGTTGGTTTAGAAGCAGGTCTTGGTCTAGATTCGTGTCGCGGTCTAGATTCATGTCTTGGTGCTGGTTTAGATTCAATTTTTTGAATTGACCCTGTAGCTTCACCACCGCTACCTTCAATCAATGCATTCGCCATGGTTTGTACAATAACACGAATCGAACGAATTGCATCATCGTTCGCCGGTATAATGTAATCAATAAAATCAGGATCACAGTTTGTATCTACCATACTAAATACAGGAATTTTTAATTTTCTAGCTTCTAAAATAGCATTAATTTCTTTACGTGGATCAACAACGAAAATCGCTTCTGGTAATGTACGCATATCTTGAATTCCACCAAGGAATGTCTCAAGTCTTGCAAGCTCTTTCCCTAACATTACAACTTCTTTTTTAGGGAGACGATCAAATGTACCATCTTTATCCATTTGTTTGATTTCGTGTAAACGACGAATGCTTTTACGGATGGTTTTAAAGTTTGTTAAAGTTCCACCCAGCCAACGCTTGTTTACATAAAACTGATCTGCACGTTTTGCATGCTCTTCAATCGCATCTTGTGCTTGTTTTTTAGTTCCTACAAAAAGCACTTTCCCGCCATTTTTAGCAATTTCTAACATTTTTTTGTAAGCATCTTCAATGAAGACCACTGTTTGTTGCAAGTCGATGATATGAATACCATTACGTGATGTATAAATATATTTGTCCATTTTTGGATCCCATCGACGCGTCTGATGTCCGAAATGCACACCAGATTCTAGCAATTGTTTCATACTAATTACTGCCATAATTCAATTCCTCCTATTATTTTTGATTACCCTCCACAAACATCAACACTTCTATCTCACTGTAAACAGCTCACGAGTAAAAGCTCACCTTGTGTGTGTATTTTACGGCATTTAGTAGTATAACAAAAAAACACTTGGAGTGCAAGTGTTTTTAATCGTTTTTATGATTTAACATCACGATACCCATAACTCGTTTCAAGGCTTCGCATCTCTGTTTCTAAGGTTGTTGATAGCGGTTTAAACAACCAAAGAATGGTAACAAAATTACTAATCGCCATAATAATTTCAAATGGCAAATCTAACATTAAATATGGCCAAAAATCCGTTATTCCAAACTCAATCATTCTAAACGGTATAAATACCCACCCATAATAGAAGCCAAAAAACAACCCAAATAGCGCTAAACTAATCTCGTTTTTCGTCTTTCTTAAAACCGTGTGATAAACAACAGGAATCGTTAACCACGCAATAAACATTGGAGGGGTGTAAAGCGGATGAAAAGAGCTCATATACATATTATCTAAAATGATGTATATCACAATAATGGCAACACTCTCACGAAACTTAAAGAGCGATGCATATAAGACAATCAGCAAGGTCGTAAACTGAACATTGGGCACAATCATCAAAATTTGCTCTTGCACAAATAATACCGTTGTACACATTGCCATAAAAATCAATCGTTTTAATGACATTATGACCCACCACCCCAAACACCTTCAACACGAAACTCATATACAAAAGCGTCCTTTAAAGGTAAATGGTCAACTCCGACATGTGATACACGAACATCATAATCAATGATATGATCTTCATCATCTACGATTGGGGTATGTAAATAAATTTTTAAAAACGATTGCTCAAAATCTGTTTCTACCGTCCCAATCGATAATATTGCCCGAGACATACTTTGAGTGATTTTGCCATCTTGATAATAAGGCACGCGCATAGAACGATAATCAATATTATAATGGTTACTTAAAATATCAAACAACGTATCTTCATCCGTAAATGCATGCGTATCTTCAATAACACGGTGACCATTTATATCCACAACAATAATCGTAATCGTGCCTTCTGCATCACTATCATCGTATGGTGAAAAATCAATGATAAGTAAAAATAGCCCTATCATTGTTATTATCACACCAATACTGAGAACGATTTTACGCATGCTGTCACCTTCTTTAATTATTCAAAAATAAACGGATGAATCGGTTCTTCACTCATATAAAGCACGAGTGCTAAAAATGCTTGTGGTGTAGAAAATCCTAAATCGACCGTTTCATCATCTTGTTGATAATAGAAACTACCATCCCCTGCATGATATTGTAACAGCAAGTCAAAGATACTCACATCTTCATCGAAATTATAACGTAAACTATCCGGATTAAAGCCTGTACCTGAAATACCAATAATCGCCATTGCTAAGTTCGCAGCATTGACACCATAAGTCCCTGTATATAAGTTATCCACCATTGCCTCATGAATCGGTTCAATCAACATTATTTGATCAAGCTTTGCTAATGCAAGCATAATCATACTTAATGTGTCACTATCTAATCCACCAACATTTTTTTGTTCAACGGCTGTAACAAACGCATCGTGCGTTGCACTATCATCAAGCACCATATTAAAGAGTGCCGCACTGAATAAAAAGTCCGTTGATACCATATCTATTAACGCTTCGTTATAGTCACTTATATCTTCTTCTAAAAGAGAACCAATCATGATCGCTTGAACCAATTCTCCCCCAGTCGCCTCATCTATATCAATATCGACCATTTCTAAATTAAAATCCGCTAAAACACCCAAATGATATAAAGCTGAAATAACATAAATAGACCCCATATCAACATAGCTTTGGGCGTGATGCTCAAGAAACTGATCAATAATGTATGTAGCATATAAATCCATATCCCACCAAGTTAATTCAAATCGGAAAGTATCACCGCTTTCAAAATCCAATGTATCAATCCCTTTTTCCGCATATGCACCATTGTGCTCAATCGCAATAAAGTTTCCATCTTGTGTCGTGACGGTTTCAATACCGACTAACATTGGACCCCAAGCACTTTCTAAAAAATCGATTGTGAAATTTTCTTCTAACAACACTTTTAGTGGCACTTTCTCATCATCATCAAACATAATCCAATGTTCCTCAGTTTGATAGCCATCAGAAATTTCAATTTTCAACGACGCCATAATTTTTTCTAAAACAAACAAAAAGGTATCACCATCTTCATAACTTGTCGTTCCGACA
>SKIY01000052.1 GCA_007116205.1 Candidatus Izemoplasma sp.
TGTTGGTTGTAGTGTTATGAGTTATGAGTTTTTTAACTGTGATATGGAACAAGCCGCACACGGACGCGCACCAGCAGTAGCAACAGGAGTAAAACGCGTTCGACCTGATGCAACTGTCTTTACCTATCAAGGTGACGGTGACTTAGCAAGTATTGGCATGGCTGAAATTGTGCATGCTGCACATCGTGGTGAAAATATTACTGTTATTTTTGTTAATAATGCCATTTACGGAATGACAGGTGGACAAATGGCGCCTACAACGTTGATTGATCAACGGACAACCACCTCGCCAAGAGGCCGTAAACAAAAAGATGCAGGGTTACCTCTACGCATGTCAGAATTACTTGCGACAGTACCAGGGTCGACATACTTAGAACGTGTCAGTGTTCATGATCCTAAACATATTAGAAAAGCAAAAAAAGCGCTTGAAAAAGCATTTGATGTACAGACTAAAAAACAAGGGTTCTCGATGATTGAATTTATTTCTACATGCCCAGTGAACTGGGGTATGACACCAAATGATTCATTGAAATGGGCTGTGGATAACTTAATTCCATATTACCCACTCGGTGTCTATAAAGACGCAACAAAAGGTGATGACAATGCCTAATACGGAACAAGTTATCATTGCTGGGTTTGGTGGTCAAGGCGTTATGTTAATTGGACAAATATTATCATACGCGGCAACAAATAAAGGGGTTAATACGGTATGGATTCCTTCATATGGTCCAGAAACACGCGGCGGAACGGCAAACTGTTCAGTCTCTATTTCTGATGAGATGATTAACTCGCCCATCGTAACCAAACCAGATAGTGTTATTGCGATGAACTTACCATCATTACAAAAATTTGAACCAAAGCTAAAAAAAGATGGGTTATTACTTGTGAATACATCTGCAATTAAAGATTATGATTACCGCAAAGATGTTCGTGTTATTGAAATAGATGCTAATAAAGAAGCACTTAATCTTGGCAATCTAAAAGTCGCGAACATGATTATGCTTGGCGCTTATATTCAAGCAAGCGGTGTCTTTGAAAAAGCAAATATCACTGAAATTTTCACAAAAATATTTACCGACTCAAAAGCAAAACTCATCGACATTAATGTTAAAGCACTCGAACTAGGCATGAGTCTTGCATAAAAAGTAAGTCAATATACAAGGTGGTGGTTAAGGATGAAAATCCTTACGATCAATCCCGGTTCAACAAGTACTAAAGTTGCTGTTTTTGAAGGGTTAAAACGCATTGCAAAAACAACAATCAAACATGATGACGGCGAAATGTTAACCTTTGAAACGCTAACTGATCAAATTCCGATGCGGCAAACACTAATTTTAGATTTTCTTAGTGCGAACGATTTTAGTTTACAAGATATCGATGGCTTTATTGGTCGCGGCGGACTTTTAAAACCGTTAAGCAGCGGTTTATACGAAGTAAACGATACGATGATTAACGACTTAAAATCTAATGCTTATGGGACCCACGCGTCAAATTTAGGGGGGCTTATTGCTCATATGCTTGCCAGTCAAGTGGGTAAAAAAGCATATATTGCTGATCCAGTCGTCGTTGATGAAATGCATAAGGTTGCTAAGATGAGCGGCTTAAATGGGATAGAACGCAGAAGTTTATTTCACGCTTTAAACCAAAAAGCAGTCGCTAGAAAATACGCGGATAAAGTGAATATTCCTTATGAAGATCTCCATTTGATTATCGCCCATTTGGGTGGTGGAATTAGTGTTGGATATCATAAACAAGGAAAAGTTATCGACGTCAATAATGCCCTCGATGGTGACGGGCCGATGTCTCCAGAACGAACTGGAAGTTTACCAGTAGGCAGTGTGATTGATTTAGCCTACAGCGGACAGTACACAAAAGAAGAACTGTTAAAGCTGATTCACGGATATGGAGGCATGTTTAGTTACTTAAACACTAAAGATGCTGAAGAAGTTTCAGACATGCTTAATTCTGGACGTGTTGAAGCGATGCGTGTTGTCAAGGCTATGGTCCATCAAATTGCGAAAGAAATTGGTGCGATGTATGCTTTAACACGCGGATCATTAGATGCTATTATTATTACTGGGGGATTAGCGTATAACCAAGATATCGTGCAACCATTGATTGAAATGATTGAACATATAGGTGAGTTGGTTATTTATCCTGGTGAGAACGAACTAGAAGCATTAGCTTTTAATATGCATGCCTATTTATCAGGTGTGATTGAACCAAAACCTTATTAATAATCTAAGCTGCGTTTTTAAGCGCAGCTTATTCTTTTAAGGGCTTATTTGTTATAAGATGGAGGTTTGTGATGCGACGTCTAAGTGAACAGGTTGTTTTAAGCGTGAGTGTATGTTTATTGCTGATTTCACTCGCAATATTTTTCCGGGTATTTAATGTTAATATACTCATTTATCTTTGGATGTTTACCTTGTCTGGATTACTGTTTAGTCTTGCTTATCGGGCAACCGTGAACCAGCACGCAGTGCAAGCCAAACGGTATTTAACGATGGCTTTAATCATATTTGTTTTGAGTGTTATTATGGTGTTTTACGCATCTATTTAAAGAAAAGTTCCTTTCCTTTGTGTACGATTAAAGTGAAAGGAGTTTTTTTATGCCAATTTGTCAAACCTGTTATGGGTTTTATGTAAAGGTACAAAGTTTTAATACTATTTTTAAGCAAGATACAACCTGCAATATTTGCGAAACATATCAACAAAAACCTGTCTCATATGAAGTTTTTCCCTTAGAAAACACAACCGTTGAATGTTATGTGTATGATGCCCAAGATCATCCAGCATTGACCAAACGTTTTTTTGAAACAATTACTAAAAATGCCAATATTGAATACTGTTTTTACGAACATGTTTGGCAAAACTCACCGCTTTCGTTGGTTCTTTTAACAACGCTTTTTCAGCCTTTTAGAGTGATGAGTTATAGTCGTTTGGAGCGCGGTGTTTTTGAATTGATCGACACTTTAAAAGAAAAACTTGCACAATAAATTTCAAATTTGAAGTTGAAACAGTAGTGCTATGTTATAATAGGATTATATTAAAACCAAAGGAGTTGATTTTGATGCTAGTTGAAGTCAGAGGCAAAAATGGATTTAAAGTCACTGAAGCTATTGAGAATTATGCAAAAGACAAACTCGAAAAGGTTGAAAAGTATTTCAAA
>SKIY01000140.1 GCA_007116205.1 Candidatus Izemoplasma sp.
AAAAATTGTCTTCACCCCGCTTCATGGTGCGAGTCGTGAGGTAGGTCTACGCAGTTTAACAGAACTAGGATATGATGTCACGGTCGTTGAAGAACAAATGGTCGCTGATCCGCAGTTTTCAACTGTTGCGTCACCGAACCCTGAAGATGAAAAAGCGTTTGAATATGCTATAAAATATGGACAAAAAGAAAAAGCAGATATTTTAATTGCGACGGACCCTGATGGCGATCGATTGGGGATTGCAGTTTTACATCAAGGCAAGTATGTGCTTTTAAATGGGAATCAAACCGGCGCTATTTTTATTGAGTATATGCTTGAAATGTTAAAGCAACAAAATGCTATGCCAGATCACGGGGTCATCTTTAATACGATTGTGACGAGTGGCTTTGGTGCAGCGATAGCTAAAACGTATGGTGTAGATGTGCGTTCAACGCTCACAGGATTTAAGTTTATCGGTGAACAAATGAAAGCACTAGAAACAACGAAAGAAACATTTATTATGGGTTATGAAGAAAGTTACGGGTATGTAATTAAAGATTTTGTTCGCGATAAAGATGCGATTCAAGCGATGGTTTTAGCCGCAGAAATTGCGAATCATTTAAAAGCACAAAACGCGACGTTAGTCGATTATTTACATGAACTATATAAGAAATATGGTACCTTCCGAGAAACGCTTGTAAGCATTAATTTAGAAGGTCAAGCGGGAGAGAATACGATTAAACGTATTATGGAGTACTATCGAGCGTATTTACCTGAACAGGTTGCAGGGCTAAAGGTTTTAATTAAAGAAGATTATTTAAAAAGCATCCGCTATGAAGAAGGACATGAACACATCATGGATTATCCAAAATCCAATGTGATAAAGTTTATCCTTGATGAGGATGCATGGTTTGTACTGAGACCTAGTGGTACTGAACCAAAACTTAAAATATATATTGCGCATAAAGCGCAAAGCATTCAAGAAGCAGAGGCACAAATTACTAAAATCAAAACGCGTTTGATGGAAACCATCGAAACGTTAAAGACAGAAAACAATGAGGATGTGAGTACATGATTGCAAAGACAAAGCGGGTTAGAGACTACAAGCAATTGAACAAAGAGTTACCTACCTTACGTTATGTAGATCCTGAATTTGTTTACATCAACCTCACCACACAACGCTGTGAGGAATACCGCCTTGATGTAAAAAAAGGAGACTATGTAAAACTTGGTCAAATTATTGGAGAGCGCGACGGATGTTTCTTCAAGCAACCTATTTATTCAACCATCAGTGGCCATATTGAAGATAAAGTGACCAAAATTGATGGTACCGGTATTGAGGTTGAATGTATCACGATTCGCAATGATTTTAAAGATACGTATGATGAAACAATTACCGACCGCCCTGACAGTGTTATTGAAACAATGACACAAAAAGATATGGTTGAAATTGTAAAACAAAAAGCATTGGTAGGGCTTGGTGGAAGTGGTTTCCCAACGTATATCAAACTTGCGACTGAGGAAAAAATAGACACCGTTGTTATTAATGCGATCGAGTGTGAACCGTACTTGAGCAGTGATTATCGCTTGATTAAAGATCAACCGGATGAAATTTTTAACGGACTAAAATATATTATGCAAGCGTTAAACGCAAAACAAGGGATTATTGCGGTTAAGAAAACGAAAAAAGCTTTAATTGAAGTTTTAGAAAATGAGATGAAACGTTTCCAAAACTTGAACATTAAAATTGCTAAACTTGGGGATTACTATCCACAAGGATGGGAAATCGAAACGTTTAAAAACGCAACAGGCATTAAAGTACCGATTGGGGAACTTCCAATGAAATACGGTATTGTTGGGTTTAATGTTTCGACCACGGAAAGTATTTATGAAGCGATTAAACATAATCTGCCAGTTACAAAACGATTTGTAACAGTCAATGGAGATGGGATTAAGTTTCCACAAAGTATCCGAACACGCGTCGGTACAAGTGTGAAAGACTTAATAAAATTAAGTGATGGTTTCATCGAAGATGCGGATGAGTTAGAAATTGTTATCGGTGGACCGATGATGGGCTCATCAGTGAAAAACGATGATGTTATTATCACGCCAACGACGACATCGGTGTTGGTCTTTAAAAGTGTTGATCACAAAGAAGAACCATGTGTACGGTGTGGATCGTGTGTGTATAGCTGTCCTGTAGATATACAACCGGTTGCTATTATGAATGCGGTTAAGCGTAACGATACAGAAGCTTTAAAGCAATTAGAAGCAGGTAAATGTATTGAATGTGGGCTATGTGCTTATGTTTGTACAAGTAAAATACATGTAACTGACTACGTAAGAAAGGGTAAATCTTTGATTAGGTGATGAATAGATGAAAATTATTGAAAAAAGTGCACCCCATCTTAGAAAACCAAATGCATCGGTTATAAGAATGATGCGCGATGTTGTTATTGCGCTCTTACCACTTGTGGTTTTTGCTATTTATAACCACGGGTTAACAGCGGTTTGGATTCTTGCTGCTGCGATTGGTTCTATGGTGGGTACTGAATATATTTACTATCAAATTGTTGATCATGTAAAACGTGATCGTACCAAAGCAGAAGAAATTAAAGATAAGATTACAGGATTGAACAAGCAAATTAATCAAGCAAAAGCAACGTATCAAGAAAATCAAAATAAAGCGGAGTATGATGAAACTGTTGAAAAGCTGAAAGCGGAAATACGTACATCAAAAGAAACATTAAAAGCGTATAAACAAGCTTCTACAAAAGAGGAAAACAAACGTTTCCATCTTTTCAACCGTCAATTTACATTATATAACTACAGCATCTTAGTGAGTGGTATTATTTATGGGTTAACAGTACCTGATAGTACCCACGTTATGATTGTGATTATCGGTGGTGTGGTTGCCACGCTACTTGTTAAAATGATTTTTGGTGGTATGGGACAAAACATCTTTAACATTGCCGGCTTTGCACGGGCGTTTATTGCTTTAGGATTTGGCGCTGCAGTTGGGGTTTCAAACCATTTGCCTGTTCAAGATGACGGCACTGCAGGTGCAACGGTACTGGGTCAACTTGCCGGTAATCCGTTTACAGAAACCAGTGCGTTTTCACTTTGGGATATGTTCTCAGGGATAGGATTTCCTGGGGCGATTGGTGAGGCGAGTGCTTTATTGATTTTAGTTGGAGCGCTTTATTTGTTCCTTAGAAAATCATTTGATGTATTTGTACCACTTGTATATGTGGGAACTGTGTTCATATTAAGTACAGCGGTGATGTTTCAACAAGACATCGGCTGGTGGTATCCATTGACACATCTCTTTAGTGGGGGATTATTGTTTGGTGCGGTATATATGGCAACAGACCCTATTACGATACCAGTGACAAGACCAGGGCGAATCTATTTTGCGTTTGGACTTGGCTTATTAACGTTTGTGATTCGATTGTTTGGACAATATCCTGAAGGGGTTGTTTTTGCTATCTTGATTATGAATATGTTTGTTCCCGCAATTGATTATGCGAAATGGTCAAAGAGTAAATTTAGTAAAAAATCATCATTAATCTTTTCTGCAATTATCGTCTTGTCGATTGTTGCTGTGATGGTAGGTGCTTCTAATGTTTAAAAATATATGGAATGTGTTAAAACCAAAGTTAAAAATTGCGGTAGTGTTACTAGTGATAGGGGCCTTTAGCGGATTGTCAATTTGGGGCACACACACGCTTACGTATGATCGTATTCAAGAAAACCGTGCCCGCGCACGTTTACAAGTTTACTTGGATATATTCCCTGATATGGACACTACGCTTGAAGACCCAGAAGACATTACTAGTAGTATTTTAGGAATGCGTTTGGTTGAAGAACCAGAACACAGTACGGTCTTTGAAAAATATGATGTGTATGACGCAAATAATACACAACTTGGATATTTAATGCGTGGTCGTGCGAACAATGATTTTGGGTATGTCGAAGTGATTGTAGGTGTTGACATGAACGGTGTTATTATTGATGTTGTTATTTCTGAGACCGATAATACACCAAGTTATTACACACCGCTTATTAATAATTATATGGGCAACTTTAAAGGTCAAACCCTTGCAGATGTCGAATTTGATAGCAATACAGGCGCAACTGCAACGTATAATGTTGTGCGTCGCGTTGTTGAAGATTCAATCTTGCTTATTGAAGGGGACCCAATACTCAGTATCTATCAAGATGCGATTGATGGGGTTGACCGTTATGAAACGAGTTATGCGTTCTTACTCGGTGTTATTGTTGAAGAAGTACGTTTGATTGATGCAAGTAATGATACGGTGGGATATGCGTATATTGGACATGTTAGTTATGAAGGTCATGATTACCGCATTGCTGTGATTGTTTCTGCTGATGAGACTTTAGCGGACTTCGTTGTCTTAGAAGAAACGGTACCAAGCGGACTAAGTGATGCTTTAGCACTGTTTGATGCATACATCGGGTTGGCGCTAGCGGATATTAATGTTTCAGATGAGAGCGGCGCATTAGAAGAAGCGCTTCAAGCGGTATTAGAAGCAGGATTACGCCGCGCGGATGAAACGGAAGAAATAAGAGCGTATCGTGATTTCTTTATCGATGCTGCACGTGTTGAAGCAGAAGCGATTACAGACGATGTGCTTACGGAACTTGTCACCGTTTATAACGAAAGCGATGAAGTGGTTGGATATGTATTTGAAGGTCAAGCCGCAAATGCCGATCCAAGTGGCGCTTTTGGGGGATCTAATATAACTGCTGGTGTTGCTTTAAACAGTGATGGTGAGGTTGTTACGTTCGTATTTATGGATTATGATGATTCGGGCTGGGCAATTGATGATGTTCGTGATGCGATTGATGTATTCTACGGGCGCAGTGATATTAGTGATATTGAACTCGATGATGCCTTTTCTGGGGTTACGACTAGTGCCCGCAGTGTAAGTGATATTATTGAGGCCGCATTAAACTATTTTGAAACTGAAATGGGGAGTGAATAATCATGGCACAAGCAAAAGCGAAAGCAAGTAATAAGAAAAAAGACCTTGGTTATCTAGCGAACCTTACAAAAGGGTTTATAAAAGAAAATCCGATATTTACCTTTATGCTTGGACTGTGTCCAGCGCTTGCGGTCACAGGAACGGTTGAGACGGCACTCGGTATGGGGATATTGGTTATCTTTGTATTGGTGAGTAGTAATATTGTCGTTTCTTTAATTAAAGGGTTTATTCCACCTGAGGTTAAAATTCCTTCATATATCGTTATTATTTCAACGTTTGTAACGATTGTAGGATTGCTTACAGAAGCATATGCACCAGCGCTTCATGAGTCTTTAGGTATTTTCATTCCACTGATTGTCGTTAACTGTTTAATTTTGGGTCGCGCTGAAAGTTTTGCGTCAAAAAACAATATTTTAAACAGTGCAATTGATGGACTTGGGATGGGACTTGGCTTCTTAGGAGCTATGGTCTTAATTGGATTCTTCCGCGAGTTTTTTGCAACAGGCGCGCTCGCTTATGGGGTGTACTTACCATTAGGTGTGGAAGGATCAATTGTTAATTTAGAGTGGTACTTATTAAGTATCGCAGTGTTCTCTGGACCGGCTGGAGGGTTCTTAGTTATTGGGTTATTACTTGGGTTATTTAACGGTATTTCGATTATGAAACGCAATAAAAAAGAACGTGAACGCCAAAAAATGATTGAAGAGAAAAAACGTATTGCGCTTGAGCGCAAACGTCAAAAAGCAATGGAAAGCGCAGGTGGTAACGCATGAGTTGGACGGTATTCTTCGTAGCGATATTTTCATCTATGCTTATCAATAATGTTGTATTAATACGTTTCTTAGGGGTTTGCCCATTTATTGGTGTTAGTAAAAAAACAACTTCAGCTGTTGGTATGAGTGTAGCAGTTATGTTTGTTATGGTAATCGCATCTTTAGTTAGTTATTTGTTGTATTATTTAGTGCTAGTACCTTTAAATATTGAGTATGTACAAACCATTGCATTTGTATTAATCATTGCATCGCTTGTACAATTGGTTGAGATGTTTATTAAAAAAGCGAGTAAAAAATTATATAAAAGCTTAGGTGTTTACCTTCCGTTGATTACAACAAACTGTGCAATCTTAGGGGTTGCAGTTGCGAATATCTCTGAAGATTTTGCGGCGCAGTACGGAACGTTCCCTGGGCTTGCGGTTGCCGTTACAACGGCATTTGGTGCCGCGCTTGGATTTGGTTTGATTATGTTGGCTTTTTCAACCATCCGCGAGCGTTTAGAAGCAGCAACGATTCCTGAGGCTTGGAAAGGTGTCCCAGTCGCGCTGATTACAGCGGGTATTATGGCACTTGCTTTCGCTGGCCTTGGAGGGATCGTTTAAGTGCATTTAGGCATTGGATTTTTAGTTATTTTAGTTATTGTATACATTGGGTCGTATGCGCTCAACAAACGGGTACCATCCCCAGTAGACGACCGTATCAGCGCTGCTAAATGCGGTGCTTGCAGCAACTATAGCTGCGCCATAAAACAAGATATAGCGGAGGAGAAATAATATGTGGGCATTTATGACGCTCGGGCTACTCGGTGGCATTTTAGGTCTCGGACTTGCGTTTGCTGCTGAATATTTAAAAGTAGAACAAGACCCTCGTATCGAAGGTGTCCAAAAACGCCTTCCAGGGTATGACTGTGGTGCATGTAGTTACCCAGGGTGTTCAGCTTTTGCAGAAGCAATTGTTGAGGGTGAAGTTACTGAGTTAAAAGCATGTAAACCAGGTAAGGATACACACTATGATGCAATTATTGAATATTTAAATGAGAACCGTAATGAAGATGGTTCCCTCATCAAAGTGAAAAAATAGTCAATGGCACCTTCGGGTGCCATTTTTTTTAGGTAATGTTGGCATTTACAATTTAAATTATAAAGAATGAAAGGTCTTATCAGTGAAATAAATAAGTTAAACAATATATAAACTTTGTAAATGCGCTAACGGTAAGGATGTAAGCGTTATCAAAGTTTTTCCCCTTAATTGCGCCGAAAAGTAGCCCTTTTCAGTTGAACTTTTAATGATGCAATGATATAATTATTTAGTGTTTATATGGATATAAATCTTAAATACGAAAGGTGAAAAAAATGAAGAGAATTTACATGTTTGGTGAAGGAACCCAAGACCAAAAGGCATTACTTGGTGGTAAGGGTGCAAACTTGTCACAAATGAAAAAACTTGGTATACCTGTTCCTGCAGGATTTACTGTAACGACAGAAATGTGTACCGAATATTATGAAAATGGTGGCAAAAACTCACAAGAATTACTCGATGATATTAAAGCTTATGTTAAAAAGCTTGAAGAAGAAACGAATAAAGTATTTGGTGGACGTGACAACCCACTATTAGTATCAGTAAGATCAGGTGCGAAATTCTCAATGCCTGGAATGATGGATACGATTTTAAATTTAGGACTTAATGACGATGTTATTGCTGGGATGATTGAGAAGACGGATAATGCCCGTTTTGTTTATGATAGTTACCGTCGTTTAATTCAAATGTTTGCGGAAGTTGTTTTAGAAGTTGAAAAAGAACATTTTGATGTTGTCCTTGATGGGCTTAAAGAAGAAAAAGGCTTTGAAAGTGATACGGAGTTAACCGCAGAAGATTGGAAAGTTGTTTCTGATAAATTTTTAGAAATTTATGAACGTGAAGTTGGAAGTGCATTCCCACAAGACCCAATGGAACAACTATTTATGTCTATTGATGCTGTATTTAGAAGTTGGGATACACCACGTGCACGTGTGTATCGTAACCATAATAATATTCCACACGATTTAGGAACAGCTGTAAATGTTCAAGAGATGGTTTTTGGAAATACTGGACCAGACTCAGGAACTGGGGTTTTATTTACGCGTAACCCATCAACAGGTGAAAAGAAAACGTATGGTGAGTTTTTATTTAACGCGCAAGGTGAAGATATTGTAGCGGGCATTCGTACACCGCTTGATTTAGAAGAGTTAAACATTAAACGTCCAAAGATTTATAAACAATTGATCGATATTTTGGATAACTTAGAAGCACATTATAAAGAAATGCAAGATGTTGAGTTTACGATTGAAGAGGGGACACTATTTATTCTTCAAACACGTACTGGTAAACGTACTGCGCATGCAGCGGTGCAAATTGCTGTGGATTTAGTTGAAGAAGGATTAATTGATAAAGAAGAAGCATTACTTCGTGTTGATACAGGACAAATTGATCAATTATTACACCCTGTCTTTAATGAAAAATCACTTGGTGATGCATTACCTGTTGCTAAAGGATTAGCAGCTTCTCCAGGTGCAGCAACAGGACGTATTGTGTTCTCTAGTGAACAGGCTGTAGCGAAAAAAGAAGCTTACGGTAAAGTATTATTGTTTAGAAAAGAAACCAGTCCAGAAGATATCGAAGGGATGATTGTTGCAGAAGGGTTCGTTACACAACTTGGTGGAATGACCTCACATGCAGCTGTTGTTGCACGCGGTATGGGTAAATGCTGTGTATCTGGTGTTAGTGCGCTTTCTATTAACGAAAAAGCTGGGACAATGACAATTAATGGTGAAACGTATAAAGAAGGCGATTACTTCTCAATTGACGGGACAACCGGACAATTATATCCAGGTAAAATCGAAACGAAACTCCCTGAGTTTAGTGGACCATTCGAACAAATTCTTGAGTGGGCAAAAGCTGTTAAAACATTAGGTGTTAAAGCGAATGCTGATAATGAACGCGACTCTAAAACAGCGATTAAATTCGGTGCTGAAGGAATCGGGTTAACACGTACTGAACATATGTTCTTTGATGAAGAACGCATTACGAACGTACGTGAAATGATTATTGCAGAAACGCAAGAAGAACGTGAAAAAGCACTTGAAAAACTCTTGCCACACCAATTAAAAGACTTTAAAGAAATCTTTAAAGTCATGGATGGTAAAAGCGTTACAATTCGTTTATTAGATCCACCACTTCATGAATTTTTACCACAAAAAGACGAAGTTAAAGAAGTTGCTAAAAAACTTAATGTTACTGAAGAACGTTTACTCCGTGCGCTTGATCAACTTCATGAGTTTAACCCAATGCTCGGTCACCGCGGATGTCGTTTAGCGGTAACATACCCTGAAATATCAATTATGCAAACTAAAGCGATTATCATGGCGGCAATTGAAATGGCAAAACAAAATATTGTCGTTAAACCTGAAATTATGATTCCATTAATTTCAACGGTAGAAGAGTTTGTATATCTGAAAAAATATGTTAAAGAAACGGCTGATCAGTTAATTCGTGAAGCGGGTGTTGAACTTGAATACTTAGTAGGGACGATGATTGAAACACCTCGTGCAGCGTTAATTGCAAACGATGTTGCTAAAGAAGCGGACTTCTTCAGCTATGGAACAAACGATTTAACACAAATGACTTATGGATTCAGTCGTGATGATGCCGGTAAATTCTTAGGGGAATATAAAGAAAAAGGTATTTTTGAACACGATCCATTCCAATCAGTTGATCAAACAGGTGTTGGAGAACTAGTTTCAATCGCAACTGAACGCGGGAAAGCAAGCAATAAAAACTTAATTATTGGTATTTGTGGGGAGCATGGTGGCGATCCATCAAGCGTTAATTTCTTCCATAAAGTAGGACTAGATTATGTGTCTTGTTCACCGTTTAGAATTCCGATTGCGATACTTGCTGCAGCTCAAGCTGCGATTCAAAATAAGTAACATAAAAGGCACATTCATTTGTGCCTTTTTTTGTTATAATGAGATTGGGGTGGTATGATGACTTGGCAAGATACACTCGCACCGATAAAACAAAGTGCTTTTTTTCAAACACTTCTCGAAACGTTAGCGCGGCGTCAAAAAACACACATAATCTACCCAGCAGCAAAGGATTGGTTTCGCGCTTTAAAACTAACGCCATTAGAAGCAGTTAAAATCGTTATTTTAGGACAAGATCCATACCACCAACCGAATCAAGCCAATGGGTTGGCTTTTAGTGTACATAAAGGGGTTAAAATACCGCCATCATTAAGAAATATTTATAAAGAACTAGCAGATGATTTAAATATAAAAACACCAAATCACGGGGATTTAACGGTTTTAGCTAAACGTGGGGTTTTATTATTAAACACAACGTTAACAGTTGAAGATTCAACCCCTATGGCCCATAAAGATATTGGGTGGACAACATTTACGGATGCTGTTATTAAAGCGGTATCTAATAAGAAAACCCCGGTAGTATTTATGCTTTGGGGAACGCATGCAAAAACAAAAATACCACAAATAGCGGCGCATCATTTAATCTTAACGGCACCGCATCCAAGTCCTTTATCCGCACATCGTGGTTTTTTTGGATGTAAACATTTTTCTCGTGCAAATGCGTTTTTAAAAGCGCATCATTTAGACCCTGTGGATTTTAGATTATAGTCCTTGCTTTTTTAGCTAAAGTTGTTACAATGAACATAGATATCAGAGTAGCTGTGCTCGCGTTAAGTGTTATACCATGGAATGTCGGGTATAAACGAACACATTCGTGGCGGTGAGGCAGCGCGTTCGCTGATTTTACTTGTTTAATCACAGGTATAATTTGTGAACCTCTCTAAAAATTTTAGGAGGTTTTTTTATATGGAAAAAACACACATGCAACGACTTGTTTTGGCATCAATGCTCGCATCTTTTTCAGGGGTCATTAAAATTATGTTTCAGGCTACGACGCTTAGTGATTTTAGGTTTTCGTTATATGAAATTCCTTTAATCATTGCAGGACTTGTACTCGGCCCAGCTTTAGGTGCTATTTCAGGGTTTGCTTCAGATTGGATTTACGCAACAACGTTTGGGTATGGATTTAACTTAATGACCCTTTCTGCAACACTTTGGGGGTTTATTCCAGGACTCATTTTATATCGTAAAAAGTTTACGATGAAGCGAACGATGATTGCCATCGTCGTGGCAACGATTTTCTCTTTTGGTGTAAACTCTATCCAACTTGGACTATGGTCAGGATGGCTTGCAATGTTAGGCAATATGCCGATCCGTTTGGGTATTATACTTATTAGCTTACCAGTTCAGGGATACTTGATTTATCAAATCTATCACCGCGTTGTCGTACCAAGTGGGTATTTAGAGTTAACAGAACTTTCACATCCTAAAGTAAGTAAAGAACATTAAAAAAAAGGCGATTAAATCGCCTTTTTAATTTATATACTATTTTTGAAACGGGTAATGGTGTCTTGATAATGGCCAACAATATCCTCGATTGTATCTGTTCCACCAAGCGTAAGCATTTCAACTTGTTCAGCGCTAAAGAGCGATGCTAAAATATCAATCGTTAGTGATGCGCCATGAAACATTTTTTGATCTACACTGGCGGCAGTGGCAACTAAATATATGTTTTTTATGGTTGTAAAAGGTTTTTGGTGCGTAAACTTAGCTTCAAACAACTGCTGGAAGCGATTAATTATGCGCATTAATTGATCAGTTAATGCACCAAAATAAATCGGAGAGACTAAAATCAGGGTATCGGTCTTTTTTAGGGCTGATTTGATTATCTGCATATCATCCTTATACTTACAAGCCTCTTTTATGTGACAAATTTTACAATCATCACAAGGGTGTACGTTAACTTCATAAGCATGGATAATATCGTCGTGGTCTTCATTAAATACAGCACGCGCGACTTGCATTGAAT
>SKIY01000116.1 GCA_007116205.1 Candidatus Izemoplasma sp.
AATTGCGGTGAAAAATCGACCCAAACTCAATCGCAATCAAATTTCGTCGTTTATTTTGCTTTTTTGATTTCTGCTTCTTAGCCTCTTCTAAAGCTTTAATAGATTTTAAAAGCGCTTCTAGTTGTTTTTTATCTTCTTCTAACTGCTTGCGCTCATCAGCATCTTTGTCTTTAGATTCTTCAAGCTTTTCCTCTTGATCATCTTTTTCTTCATCAGCCATGCGTTCACCCCTTTAAAACATGTTTTAAATGTTGACCAGTGTAGCTTCGCTCACAAGCCGCAACCTCTTCAGGGGTGCCTTGAACAATAATTTCGCCACCTTGATCGCCACCTTCAGGTCCTAAATCAATGATATTATCAGCAACTTTAATCACATCCAAGTTATGTTCAATAATAACCACCGTTGCGCCTAATGAAACAATGTGATCAATCACTTCTAACAAACGCTTCACATCATCTGAATGTAACCCAGTTGTTGGTTCATCTAGTATATATATTGTATCCTCTGTAATCCGCTTATGCAACTCTTTAGCAAGCTTAACCCGCTGTGCCTCTCCACCAGATAGTGAAGGTGCTGGCTGGCCAATCTTTAAATAGCCCAATCCGACACTCAAAAGCGTGTCGAGTTTATTTTTTGCTTTAGGAATATTTTCAAAGAAACGCGTTGCCTCTTCAATGGTCATATCCAATACATCCGCAATCGTTTTACCCTTATACTTAACTTGTAGCGTTTCTGAGTTATACCGCTTCCCTTTACACGCCTCACAAGGCACATAAACATCCGGTAAAAAATGCATTTCTATTTTAATCACGCCATCACCATGACATGTTTCACATCGTCCACCCTTAACATTAAAACTAAATCTACCCTTTTGATACCCACGCATCTTTGCTTCATTTGTCATCGCATAAATATCGCGTATATCATCAAATAAACTTGTATACGTACCAGGATTACTACGCGGCGTTCTTCCGATCGGGCTTTGGTCAATGTTGATGATCTTACCAATATCTTCGGCTCCAAGAATGCGATCAAATGTCCCAAGACCGTATTTCTTCTTATACACTTGATTATATAAGCCCTTATATAAACACATATTTACAAGCGAACTCTTACCAGAACCACTTACCCCAGTCACAACTGTTAAGACACCGCGCGGGAAGCGCACATCAATATTCTTTAGATTATTCTCTTTTGCGCCAACAATCTTAACAGCACCATTACGCGGTTTCCTGCGTTTTATTGGTACCGGAATAGACATTCTTCCCGATAAATATTTACCTGTGATACTATCTTTAGAACGCAGTATTTGCTTATACGTTCCTTGAAAGACAACTTCTCCTCCATGCTCCCCAGCCCCAGGACCAATATCAATGATTTGATCGCACTCACGCATCGTTTCTTCATCATGCTCCACGACAATCAAGGTATTCCCTAAATCACGCATCGACTTTAACGTGTTAATTAACCGCATATTGTCCCGTTGATGCAACCCGATAGAAGGCTCATCTAAAACATATAAAACCCCAGTCAACCGTGATCCAATTTGTGTCGCAAGTCGAATCCGTTGTGATTCACCACCAGAAAGCGTAGCTGCTTGTCGTGACAATGTTAAATAATCTAACCCAACATTTTTCAAAAACGTTAACCGCTCAATTATCTCTTTTAAAATCATTTCAGAAATTTTTTGATCCGTTTCATTTAACACCAACGCTTCAAAAAATGCAATCATTGCATTCACACTTTTATCTGTTAAATCAATAATGTCTAACCCACCAACTTTAACACTTAAAGCGGCTTCATTTAGCTTTTTCCCATTACATTTAGAACAAGTCTTCTCAGTCATCAGCGTCTCAATCCATTCACGCATAAACCGTGATGTCGTCTCAATATAGCGACGTTCTAGATTATTAATCATCCCTTCATAATAATCGACCTTCTCATGCTTAATCTTACTCGTCTTCCCTTTAAACTTAAACTCAATTAACTCATCAGAACCATAAAACAAAATAGCTTGTTCCGCATCCGTTAACGCGCCAAAAGGCTTCTTCAAATCTATATTATAATGATTTGCTACAGAAACAAGTTGTTTGAAATGGTATGTGGTCGTATTAGTCCATCCTTTTATCGCACCTTCATAAGCAGATAATTTAGGATTAACCACCAACAGCTCCGGATCAACTTTTTTCTTATATCCAAGCCCACTACACGCATCACAAGCACCAAACGGTGCGTTAAACGAAAACAATCGCGGCTCTAAATCACCAATGCTAAAGTCACAGTGAGGACAAGCAAAGTGTTCACTAAACGTATGTGCTTTCCCATCGATTAAGACAATAACTTTACCATCACCGAGTTTTGATGCAGTTTCTAAAGAATCATACAATCGTGATCTTACGCCTTCGCGCTTCTTCAAACGGTCAATAACCGCCTCAATAGTGTGTTTCTTATTTTTATCTAACACGATATCTTCTTCAACATCCTGTAACTTCCCATTGACGCGTAAACGCACATATCCTTCTTTTCTCAACATGTCGATTGTCTTATGATGTGTCCCTTTTTTACCGGTAACAACCGGTGCTAAAATCTCAATACGGGCACCATCCTCACGATCTAAAACACGATTCGTCATTTCTTCAATGCTTTGACTTGTAATCTCAACACCGTGCGTAGGACAATACGGTTTACCAATACGAGCATAAAGCAAGCGAAAATAATCATAAATCTCAGTCACCGTACCCACCGTACTTCGCGGGTTTTTACTCGTTGTCTTCTGATCTATGGAAATCGCAGGACTAAGCCCTTCAATCGACTCAACATTCGGCTTTTCTAAATTTCCTAAAAACTGTCTCGCATAAGCACTTAAACTCTCGACATAGCGCCGTTGTCCTTCTTTATAAATCGTATCAAACGCTAAAGAAGTCTTTCCCGAACCAGAAAGACCTGTCATCACCACAAAAGCATCTTTAGGAATATCTATATCAATACTTTTTAGATTGTTTTCTTTAGCACCTTTAATTACAATGTTTTTCATTATTTCACTTCCAGTAGTTAAGATAATTGCGCTTTAAAATGCGCTTCATCCCAAATTTCTAATCCAAGCTTCTCAGCTTTTTCTTGCTTGCTGCCAGCATCTTCACCAACAACAACATAATCTGTTTTCTTTGATACTGAACTTGTAACCTTACCACCTTGAGCTTCAATCAGCGCTTTCGCTTCATCTCGGGTATAATCAATCAACTTCCCCGTTAAAACAAATGTTTTCCCTTGAAACGCTCCACTTTCAGATACAACGCCTTTAAATGCCGTATTCACGCCCAAATCGACCAGCTCATGTATTAAAGCTTTTGTGTCAGGACGCGCAAAGTACGCTACCAAGCTCTCGGCAATCTTTTCACCGATTTCATCGATATTTTTAAAAGTTTCATAGTCACAATCCATCATAGCAAAAATATCCTTAAAATGCATCGCTAAGACTTTAGAGACTTTCTGTCCCACATAACGAATGCCTAAGCCAAACAACAAAAGCTCCAAACTGTTTTGTTTAGACGCTTCAATATTATCAATCAGCTTTGTAATACTCTTTTCTCCAAAGTTCGCCTTCGTCATCAAAGACGTTTGATGGTCTTTTAAACGGTATATATCCGGAATACGCTTCAAGTATCCTTCATTAAAGAACAGCTCAATAATGCGATTTCCCAATCCTTCGATGTTCATAGCTTTACGAGAAGCAAAATGAATTAACGCTTCTAATTTTTGCGCTGGACAATCAGGATTCAAACAATATAAATCCGCTTCGCTATCACTGCGCGTAAGCTGCGTAGAACATTTAGGGCACTTAGAAATCATCTCAAATGGGACTTGATCTTTACGTCGCTCTAAAATGACCGAAACCACCTCAGGAATAATATCGCCTGCTTTTTTAATTAAAACATCATCCCCTACACGAATATCACGCGCTTTTATATAACCATCATTATGCAATGTCGCACGCGCTACTGTACTTCCTTGAACCTCAACAGGTTCAAGCACAGCCACAGGTGTAATTTGACCGGTGCGACCGACTTGAAAATTAATCGCTTCAATACGTGTCATGACTTCTTCTGCTTTAAACTTATAAGCAATCGCCCATTTTGGACTTTTTGCTGTATAACCAATCGCTTTATATAGTCCTCTTTCATTTACCTTAACTACAGCCCCATCGATACCATAACTATAATTATGACGGGTTTGTTCAATCTGTTGACAAGCTTCAATAACCGCATCAATGCTCTGCACCTTTAGATACGGATTTGTTTTAAACCCCAACGCTTTTAAATACTCAATGACAGCACTTTGTGAACGCGTTGCTTCTTGGTCGCTTTCAGCCAAACTGTAGACAAACATATCTAAAGCGCGTTTTGACGCTATTTTACTATCAAGTTGACGCACGCTACCAGCCGCTGCATTACGAGGATTTTTAAATAGCGCTTCTTTATCAGAATCTCGACTTTCGTTTAATCGCAAAAAAGCTGCTTTCGTCATGAAGATTTCTCCTCTAACTTCAAGGGAAACCGCTTCATTTAGCTTTAATGGAACACTTTTAATCGTGCGTACATTATGGGTGATATCCTCACCAACATCACCGTTACCACGTGTCGCCGCACGTACCAAAATACCACTTTCATACCGTAAGCTTGCTGCAAGTCCATCGACCTTAGCCTCAACCACATAATCAACATCCGCAACCACCTTCCGCACACGTTGATCAAACTCACGTAATTCCTCAGCATTAAATGCATTTGCAAGGCTTAACATCGGAATCGGATGATCAACTTTTCTAAAGCCGTCTAAAATAACCCCTCCAACACGTTGCGTCGGGGAATCATCTGTTTTATATTCTGGATATGCATCTTCTAATTCAATTAACGCTCTCAGCTTTTGATCGTACACTATATCTGATACTGTTGGCGCATCTAAAACATGATACTCATAATCGTATCGATTAATTTCATTTCGGAGCGCTTCAATTTTTGCCTTAGCATCCATCATAATCACCTATACCTTCTTAAGTGCCGCGTGGTCTTTTAATAATGTTTTAATACCGTATTCTTTCCCAAAGGCAATAACACATTGTTCTTTAACAACATTGATAACCACACCTCGACCAAATGTCTTATGTTCAATTTTATCCCCTTTTTGTAAAGCATTTTCCACTGTCTCCATTACCGGTTTCCGTGGTCTAGCAGATTGTGAAAAACTCTGGGAAACAGCTTTATTAAGCCCTTCTAATTTCAAGTAATCCGGTCCGATTTCTGTAATGAACTGACTATCAGTATGCATCACTGGACTCCCATATAATTGTCGTTGTTTTGCATTTGTAATAAACAACTTCTCTTTTGCTCGCGTCATACCAACATACATTAGACGACGTTCCTCTTCTAACGCTTTCGTACTTTCCATACTTCTAAATAAAGGGAACATCCCTTGTTCACACGCCACCACAAATACCGCCCTAAACTCAAGTCCTTTAGCACCGTGTAAGGTCATAAGCGTAACAACATTAGAATCCTTTGTTTCATCTTCTTGGCTCTTTAAAGCAATATCTTCTAATACATATGTTAACACTTCAATTTTATCAGCATCTTTAAAAGCACGTTCATTTTCTTGCAACATCGTTTTAAGCTCTAAAATATTCTCATATCTTACCGCACCCATATCATCAAACTGAAGCATATCTTTATAGCCCGTTTTTTCAATAATCAAATCCATAAACGTATTAAAATCAAGTTGCTCAATAGCTTCACGCAATGATAAAACCATTTGCTTAAACAGTTTCAATTTTCCAATGGCGGCATTACCTAAAGGATTATCCTTATGATCAATTAACGCAAACATACTCTCATCTTCCTCCGCAGAAAAAGCTGACAACCGATCTAATGTTTTATTACCAATACCACGACGCGGTTCATTCACAATTCGGCGGAAACTATAATTATCGTCAGGATTAATAATTAAACGCATATATGCAACCATATCTTTAATTTCTTTCCGTTTAAAAAAACTAAGATTACCAACCACTTGATAGGGAATATTCTTCTGCAAAAAAGTATCCTCAAACGGACGCGAAGTCGCATTTGCACGATATAACACTGCAATGTCTTCATATCGATACCCTTGATGTGTTAGTCGCCTTATCGTTTCCGATACATATTCAGTTTCATCGCGGTAGGTATACCCTTTAAAAAACACAATCGGATCGCCATCACCATGGGTTGAATAAAGATTTTTAACAATGCGATGTTTATTGCTTGATATGACATTATTTGCTGCTTTTAAAATCGTATTGGTACTACGATAATTTTGTTCTAATAAAATACGTTTAACTTTCGGATAATCATTTTCAAACTTACGAATATTGGCAATATTCGCACCTCTAAATGCATAGATACTTTGGTCTTCATCCCCAACAATAAAAATGTTCTCATTTTTATTAACCAACAACTTCACTAAGCGGTATTGCACATCGTTCGTATCTTGAAATTCATCAACCATAACATATTGAAAAAGCGATTGATAATACGATCTTACAACGCGATGCGTTTTCAGCAACTCAATCGTTAACAACAACAAATCTTCAAAATCAACAAGATTACTATCTTTAAGTTGCCGTTGATATAGCGGTAATAATTGTTTTAAAACACCTTTTAATGGATCTTCATAATCCTCGATAGCCTCAGGATCACTTTTCAGATCCATTAGATAGTTTTTTAAGCTTCGCGGTTTAAACATTTTCGCATCAATATTTAACGTCTTCAGCAACACCTTAATCATCTGCGTTGTATCATCATCATCTAAAATTTGAAAATGCTTATCATATCCCAACTTATCAATATGTTCACGTAAAATACGAGCACACATCGAATGAAACGTCGATACCCACATTGCACGACGAGGTACTTGATGTAAAGCAACGATGCGATCTTTCATTTCAGTCGCTGCTTTATTCGTAAACGTAATCGCTAAAATACGATCCGGATCAACACCTAAATTAAAAATAAGGTGTGCCATCCTTCTCGTTAGCACACGGGTTTTACCACTTCCAGCACCAGCGATTGCCATAACTGGTCCTTCGGTCGTTTTTACAGCTTCAATTTGCGCACTATTTAAGTCTTCAAACAACTTTTCCATTCATAATCACCTGCTTAAATTATATCAAAAACCATCCCTTTTTTATAGCGTTTTAACATAAAAGAACATATCTACGCAAAGAAAAAACACACTACTCGGTAGTGTGTTTAAAAGAAAAAAACCAACTAGCGTTGGTTTTTAGGTTTTATAGCGTTGAAATGTTTTCAGCTTGAGGTCCTTTTGCACCTTCAACGATGTCAAAAGTTACTTTTTCGCCTTCTTCTAATGTTTTGAAGCCTTCTTTGTTAATGTGTGAATAATGTGCGAACACATCTACACCTTCATCAGTAGTGATGAATCCGAATCCTTTTTCAGCATTAAACCATTTTACAGTACCAGTCATTGATATTTCCTCCATTCTTTATTTTATTACTTAAACGTAGTGCACAAGTTCATAAGAATGTAGAAAACACAATGTTTTACGGTTCTTACAAAGTTCAGTGTTTCGTTTAAGGCCATGTTCTATAATACACGATTTAGAAAATAAAGCAACACATATCGCTATATTTTTGCAATATTCTTACTTTTTAGGCTTAAAAGACGATTTTAAAGCGACCACACGGTTAAATATCATGTTTTGGTCAGTACTCTCTTTATCTAACGCAAAATAACCAATTCTTGTAAACTGAAAAGCCTCACTCACAGATGGATTTACAGATTTTTCTATAAAACCGTGCTTAATAATTTTTGATTGGGGATTAAGTTTCTCCTCAATCGGAATAGCAGCATTTGATAAATCCGTAACTAAATTATCAAACAAACGCAGTTCAACAGGTTGTGCTGTAGAAGCCTCAACATAGTGAATCGTACCATTTGGTTTTCTTTCATTAAAACCTGATCCACTTTGAGTATTTGGATCATAGGTACAATGAATTTCCTTAATCGTCCCATCCTCATGATAAATAACGTCATTAGCCTTAATAAAATACGCATGCATCAAACGAACTTCCACACCTAAAGCAAGCCGTTTCCACTTCTTGTTAGGCTTCTCTTCTACGAAGTCCTCACGTTCAATATAAAGCTCTTTTCCAAACGGAATCTCACGACTACCAAGTTCAGGATGATCGCGATGATAATCCGCTTGTAAATATTCTGTTTGTCCCTCGGGGTAATTAGTCACAATCACTTTAACAGGATCCACAACACCATGAATACGTCTTACGTGTTGGCTTAAATAATTTCTGACATATTCATAAAACATATCAATATCCGTATCCCCTTGAGATTTAGGTAAGCCCAACGCTTTAATAAACTCATGGATCGCTTGTGGCGGTACTCCACGGCGGCGCAACCCACTTAAAGTGATTAATCGCGGGTCATCCCACCCATCGACAACACCATCTTCTACCAACTGACGTATATGTCTTTTTCCTGTCACTTGATTCGCAATTATCAACTTCCCAAACTCAATTTGTCTTGGAACATTTTCCATCTCACAATGTTTCACAAACCAATCATAAAGCGGTCGGTGATCTTCAAACTCCAAGCTACAAAGCGAATGTGTAATGCCTTCAATAGCATCTTCAATCGGATGTGCAAAATCATACATCGGATATATACACCAATCGTTTTTAGTATTGTGGTGATAACTGCGTTGAATACGATAAATAATTGGATCCCGCATATTCATATTGGGACTTGCCATATCTATTTTTGCCCGTAAAACTTTTTCACCATCCGCAAAGGCACCATTTTTCATACCTTCAAAAAGACGAATGTTTTCCTCAATACTCCGCGCACGGTAAGGACTATTTTGACCAGGACTTTTTAAATCACCACGATACGTCTTAATCTCTTCAGGGGTCAAATCACAAACATACGCAAGCCCTTTTTCAACCAACGTCATCGCGCGTGCATACATCTCATTAAAATAGTCACTTGCAAATAGTAAGTTTTTCCAATGACACCCTAACCAAGCAATATCCTCTTTCATCCCCTCAACAAAAATCATGTCTTCTTTGACGGGATTCGTATCATCAAAACGCAGATTAAAATACCCGCCATACTCTAAGGCAAGGGTATGATTCATAATAATCGCTCTTGCATGACCAAGGTGTAAAAACCCATTTGGTTCAGGCGGAAATCGCGTTATTGGGGCTTTATGTTTTCCTTTTGCCAAATCCTCTTCAATAATAGTTCTAATAAAATTTCTATTTTCCATTGTTATCACCAAATCTTTCACACATCATTATAAATGACTTTGAGAAAAAATCAAAGCGAAAAAGAAAGAGCGTTTTTCAACGCTCAATCAATTTTGAAAGTTTTCTTTAAAGTCATCTAATACACTTTCATCTACTAAGCCTTCAAAGACATCCATAAAGGCATCCTGTGATTCTTTTGACAACTCATCAAAGTTCTCAAACAGCGCCTCAACATCTTCTTCGGTAATATCTTCGTCATTATCTAGTTTCGCCTGAATATCTTGAACCGCTTCATAAGTTGCTTGTTCAGCGCCACCATCTTCCGTATCTAACACACCTGATAAATTCGTCAACAGCTGTTCATCTGTGAAAGCATCGTTGATGGCATTACTAAATGCATCTAATGCATCTTGTAAAGTTTGATCGGTTGCGGCGACATGAACACGGATCCCTTGATGAACAATCTCAACATCGTTTACTGTAATCGTTCCTTGCACCGTACCATCGTCTAATAAATCCGTAAGTCCATTCGTATCAATTACTAAATTACCGTCTTCATTAACATACCCAAACTCGAAATCACCGATATCACGCATCGCTGCTTTAAACGCTTCTAAGCGATCAATATCTAAATACTCTTTCCCAGGTTCTCGACCCATCGTAACTTCAGTAAACTCAAGAATATACATCCCTGGTTGTGTGTCATCAATATTATCGGCACGAATAACCAACATTGACTTCACCCCACCAATATTAAACAATCCTTTAATATTAATATATACATCTTCATCGACTCTAAACTCAAACCATAGCGCTTCTAACCCAACTAATATTTCGCGAGGATTTCCATCTCCATCTTCATACTCAAAAGTGGTTTGTGTTGCTTCAAAGCCATCCATCTCATAATATAAAATCTTATTAAACGTTCTCTCCGTTATCGTAAAATACGTTTGATTTGTAAGTGCCATATTAAACACAAACTGTTCAAAACGGGTTTGAAGGTGCTGTTCATAATCAAAAACCGTCTCATCGATTTCATCAGCATTGCGCATATCATGTAAATAAGCAGGAATATCTGTATCTGAATCATTTCTTAAGACAGCCATTCTAAAAGTAAATCTAAAAACCGCTTCATCAAGTTTAAAATTCAACAATCCTTCTTCAAAGACAATTCCTAAAACTTCTGATGCTAACCGAACCATCCCATCGCCTTCTTCAGTCGATTGAATATAATCAATCAATGAGTCTTTATCGACTGTATAGCGTAACTCGCGCGCATTAAAATCACCAAATGGTAACGTTTCTTCCACCGTATTTTCAATATCACCAAATAGTCCAGCTAAGCGACCAAACAATCCTTTAGGTAACGGTAAATTCCCAATACGTAAACGATCAAGTTCCAAACGGTACTGACCATTTTCAGCGTCATCCTCAAGTTCTAAAGCGACTTTTATCGTTGACTTAAACGTCATTCCATCACCATACTGTGCCTCAAGCGCAGCATTCATCGTTAACATGTCCTCTTCAAACTCCACCCAAACACCAAGTATCCGCATATGGACATCCGTACCACCTGCGCGCACAACTTCTTCCATAACATACTTACACGATGCTTCAACACAAGTATCACTCGGTAAATAACTCGGATTTATACCTGCAGATTCATCATCGCCACGAATCATATTAAAAATCGCAATATTTACCATATCTTGCGTAATCTCATACGTTAAATTCGCATCCAAATCGTCTTCAATCTCATCTAAGCGTTGGTGTAACTCCTCATACATCAGATCCGTAGCATTCGCATCTTCACTATAAAGATGTACCGGCATCGCATCAACAGAACTACCATCATACATTAATCCAACAACAATTGCAGGAATCCCTACAATGATAAAAAATATAATAAACAAAAACAAAAATAACTTTTTCAAACGTATCCACTCCTACCTAACCATTTTATTTATACTTATTATAATTATACTAGATAGTCCTTCATAAAAGCATCAACATACGTTATTTTCTAGCAAGATGCATTCTTGGATACCCGTTTAACTCGGTATCTAAAACAGCTTTATCATTTTTGTATTGATAATACCCAGCAATACTCATCATCGCCGCATTATCAGTACAATACTTAAATGGCGGAACCAACACATCAACATTCGTAAAAACCGCTTGAACCCGCGCTCTTAAATGTTTATTAGCCGCTACACCACCAGCAACAACAAACATCTTAGCCTTGTAATCATCAACAGCCTTTCGACTCTTAACAATCAACTGTTCCACAGCCGCTTCTTGAAAAGACGTACACATATCCGCTACACGCACAGATTCACCCTTCATTTTCAACGTATTCAAC
>SKIY01000124.1 GCA_007116205.1 Candidatus Izemoplasma sp.
ATGGTTGGTTGCAAAATAGTTAAAAATGCAAAAGAGGTTATTGTAGAAATAACACCGATGACAAGCCCGTTCAAAACACCAATACGCAGTTCCTTAAAGATGTGCTTTTTTGAACTGCCTTTAAGTGTAAAGTGGTTTTTACTTAAACTACGAACGGTTACTGCTAAGGATTGTGTTCCTGTATTTCCGGCCATGTCAAGAATTAAAGGTTGAAAGAGCACCAACACAGCAACTTGATCGATGGTGTTTTCAAAACTTGAAATAATTGTCGAAATAAACAACCCTAAAAACAATAGTAATACCAACCAAGGTAAGCGATGTAAAGCGGATTTAACAAGTGGCTGATTCAATACAACACTTCCGCTAACCCCTGCAAACATCGTATAGTCTTCATCCGTTGCCGCATCTAAAATATCAGCAGCGTCATCCATCGTAATTACACCTTGAAGTTGATTTTTATCATTAACCACAGGCATTACGTATATTCCATAATTTTGAATGATTCTTGCGGCTTCTTCGACATCGTCATCGACATGCACGCTAATAACATCGGTATACATGATATCATCTATCTGTTTGGGCGTACGTGCTTGAATTAAGCTTTTTAGTTCAATCGCGCCATGTAAAAAGTTGTTTTCATCCAATACAAAAAGCCGTTGTATACCTTCGACTGTACTGGCTTGTAAAACAAGTTGCCGCATTGCATCCTTAACATCCATATCGCGCTTTAACGCGATATAATCAGTTGTCATGATGGCTCCGGCAGTGTCTGTTTTATAGGTTGTTAACTTTTGTAATACGTTACGCGAATCGACATGCATCGCTTTATATAATGCTTCAGACTGCGTTAACTTCATTTTTTGTAAGATATCCGCTGCATCATCTGGGTCCATAGTTTCAAGAATGTTGGCACCCTTCTGCGTGCTTAAACGATTTAAATATTTAACCGCTTCAGCATCATTTAGGTACTCAAAAAATTCTGCAAGCACATGAAAGTTTAATGATTGCAAAACGAACAACTGTTGTTCATTATCTAATGATTGAAAAACTTCCGCTAAATCGGACGGATGGTAATCAATCAAAGAGTCTTGAAGTTGTTTTGGACTGGATTCTTTAATGATGTCAATAATTTCTTGCTTTAGTTGTTTGCTGTGATCTGTTTCACGCATATCAGCACATCCTAACGTTTGAAAATATTAGTCTTTAAATTCAAAGGCATTCCCAAATATTCTTACGGTATCACCGTCTTTAACGCCTTTTTCCCGTAACGCTTCATCAATGCCCATGGTTCTTAGTTGGCGTGCGAACCTTCTTACGGATTGATCACGCGAAAAATCTGTCATCTCGAACAAGCGTTTTAACGCATCTCCTGTAAGGTCATAAACACCATCGTCCCCGAGTTCTAAATGATAAGTTGCTTTTTCAGGTGTATGTGTATAAGTAACAACATCTGAATAATCTTCGGACTCATATAGTGAAAACTGTGGGGTAGCATCTAATAAATCAGCTGTTTTTAATAATAATAGTTCAATGTTTTCTTTTGTTGCGGCACTAATTGGGATGATTTCTACACTAGGGTCCATGCGCTTTTTAAACGCTTCAAGATTACGTTTTGCATCCGATAAATCCATTTTGTTCGCCACAACAATTTGTGGACGACTCGTTAAATTATACTTGTATGTTTTAAGTTCGTGTTGAATGGTTTTGTAATCTTCATACGGGTCACGCCCTTCAAAAGCGCTCATATCAATAACATGTAAAATTACACGGGTGCGTTCAATATGTCTTAAAAATTGGAGTCCTAAACCGTGTCCTAGTGATGCTCCCTCAATCAATCCTGGTAAATCTGCAGCTACAAAACTGCGTCCATCACGTACTCCAACAACCCCTAAATTAGGGGTTAATGTCGTAAAATGATAGTCTGCTATTTTAGGACGACTTTTAGAGATTACACTAATAAGCGTGCTTTTCCCAACACTTGGCATACCAACTAAAGCCACATCAGCTAATAATTTTAACTCAATACGCAAAGGCAGTTCAAGTCCCGGTTCACCTTTTTCAGCAATTTCTGGGGCGGTGTTCCGACTGCTTGAGAAATGTACGTTACCGCGGCCTCCACGGCCACCTTCTAACACGGTAACGCGTTGTTCATGCTCAGTAATATCAGCGATGACCAAGTCATCTTCATCATTAAATATCGTTGTCCCAATCGGTACGCGGATAATGAAATCTTCACCCATTTTTCCGTTCATGCGTTTATTTTTTCCGTGTTCGCCATCTTCGGCTTGAAGTTTGCGGTTATATCTTAGGTCTAACAAGGTACTTAGTCCTTCATCACCTTCAAAAATGATATGGCCACCACGACCACCATCACCACCAGAAGGGCCCCCTTTAGGGACATATTTCTCGCGACGAAAACCGACCATACCGTCGCCACCTTTACCACTTTTTACATGTACTTTTACTAAATCTACAAACATTTTTTACAACTCCTAAATTGTATCGAGCCAACGCATTAAACTTTTGCGGGTTTTAAAGGTAAGAATTAATTTCTCACCCCTAAACTGATTTACTACGGCTTTCATCCGCTTCATTTTCGGGTCAAAACGATATACATATTCTAAAAATTCTTGATCAATATTTTCATAACACCCTGTCGCCATATCACTACGGTAACGGTGTCTATACTTTGCTTCACGTTCAGTAATGCCATTAATTGCTTGTTTGGTTGGATAATCCAACATAATAATCGTATCTGCGTGCTTTAACCGCTCCATAAATGTCACGGAATTGGTATAGTTTCCATCAATGACATACCGCGGGTTTTCTTTAATAAAATTGCGTACAAATCGTGCGAATGCAGGTTTTGATAATGATGTCCAGTTTTCTTGCCAATAAACGGTATCAAGCGGTAAATGTGGTATTTTAAGTTTGGCACCTAAAATACGGGCTAAAGTCGTTTTACCTGTCCCGCTGTTTCCTAAAATAACAACACGATTCATGGTTTTTTTAACTAGTCGCTCAAATCCAATTCGATGCATTATCTTAATATATTCAAGTTCAATAAACTGTTGGTGCTTTAAAAATCTGCGCATCCGATAGTTTGCTGGATGGGTATCAATTTTGATAGA
>SKIY01000093.1 GCA_007116205.1 Candidatus Izemoplasma sp.
ATTTTGTACTTAAACTATTTATATTTTGTAGAAAAATTATAGTTTTTACAATGGTTTGTATATAAACCAGCTGTACAATGTGATTTTTTTAAAAAGATTGATACAAATTTTTGCGAAAAATTTAAAAATTGATCTATTCGCAAATTTTTTTCTGTTTGTACCATAAAAAAATTAGAAAAAAGTTGTCACGCAAAATAACGTACGTAAAATGCTTCACATTTCTAGAAATTTTAACTTTTGTTAAAAAAATTATATCTCCGTAAAAAAGTAGTACTATCTAAATCACATCATGATTGCCAGTCGTCGCTAATCTTTAGACGTGTTGTGCTTATAGATACAGATTCGATATTTTTTTACGTTTTAAACGCGTTTTAACCATTCCATGGTATATTTTATCGTTCTATTAAAGAATCTGCTTAGAAGTTAAATTTTAGTGTTTTCTTATGAACTTTCTTATTAAGGGTGTCCAGCCAATGCTTAAGAGATTTAAATATGGCTTTACAAAGCTATTAAATGCGTTTTTAGTCGTGTTTTCGAATAGAAAAAACCGCCTAAAATCATAAAAACGCAATAAAAAATCCCTATTTTTCATAAATTGGAAAACTGCTAATAATCTTCAAAACCGTTAAAATCAGTATCGGTGGGGTTGTAAATTACCAGGTTATTAAAACACGGAAACCCTTTAAATAAAGGATTTCCGTGTTTGTTTTTATGCAAACTGAGTGGTTTATTGGAGAAAATCTTTTAAAATTTGCATCCAAGACGATAAATTCTCAATCATCGGCATATGACCCGTATCTTGAACAAGGTGTAAGGTCGCATTTTCGAGACTTTCTTCGAATATGAAGCCGTTATCCGGTGAAATCCAGGTATCTTCTTCACCAAAGATGATTAATGTGGGTACTTGAATGACAGAAAAAAGGTCTGTAACGCTCTGTTCATCGGTGTTTTCACTAAAAGCACGCAGTGTTTCACTTGGGATTTGAGCGGTGAAGTACACCATTGGATCAAAGTACTCAGCTGTTTGATATTCTGATTGGTGATGCACTGAGTTGAAGCCGATGCGTTGTAAATAATAGTTTTTAAAGATGTTGTCATAAAAGAATGGTGATAAGGTGCGGGGAGGCCCTCCAGAAAGGCCAGCAGGAGCAATTAAGACTAACTGTGTAACGGTCGTTTGTTCAAGTGCTGCATGTCTTAAAGCTATATCTCCACTCATCGAATGGCCTATTAAAATGTACTGTTTTATTTGTAACGTCTCTAAAACGCGATGTACGAACGCCGCATGGGATGCGTTGGTATAGGTGAATGTTTCCGGTTTATCACTGTGTCCAAAGCCAATGAGGTCTAAAGCAACTATATAGTAGTTCTCTTCAAGTTTTGGCCCGAGGTACCGGTAATCATAGCTACTTCCTAAAAACCCGTGTAAGAGGATAATTGGTGGGTTAGAAGGGTCACCCCAAGTACGATAAGCGACCACTAAATCATCGACGGTGGTGGTGTGATAGGTTTCTATATCGGTTGTTTCTAGGGTGCTTATAACGGTATCAAGACGTCTTGTACTAGCGATATCTAAACTTATTAGTGCGATAAAGAAAAGAAAAACAAGACTAAAAAATATCCAAAACAAAGTTTTTATGACTAGTGACATGGACTCACTCCTTATTTAGCCGTTTTTGTATCATTAAATACCGTTTTTTTAAGGCGGTTTCATATTTTCTGGTGGCTTCAGGTGTATAGTAGCGCACCTTTTCTAGCGCTGGTGGAAGATAAGTTTGGGCGACGAGATGGTCTTCGTAGTTATGGGGATATAAATATTTATCTTTTGTTTCAAAGTTGTCAACGTTGATTATGTGGTTTGGTATTTTTGCAGTTTTTCCTGCCTCAACATCCTTTAAAGCACTATCTATTGCTAAATACGCTGTATTTGATTTTGGCGATAAAGCCAAATCAATCACCATAGCGCTTAAGATGATCCGTGCTTCAGGAAAGCCAACACGTAAGCAGGCATTCGCACAGGCATCCATCTTCGTAAAAACGCTCGGATTCGCTAAACCAATGTCCTCATAGGCAATCACAGTCAGCCTTCTAAGGATACTATCTAAGTCTTCCATAGCGATTAGACGCGCTAAATAATGTAGACTCGCATCAACATCGCTCCCGCGGATGGATTTTTGAAAAGCTGAAAGTATATTAAAGTAGTTGTCTTCGTCTTTATCAAGGTCTAATGTTGGCTTTTGAATAATCTTTTTTGCCATTGCTAAAGTAATGTGTTCCCCAGGGTGGGTCGTAGATAATAGCTCTAAACGGTTAATAGCAGACCGTATTTCGTTGTTGCTAGCTTGAACGATATAGTGATAAACAGCGTCATCTAGTTTTGCGGTTAAATCTTCTTTATATGTAGTTTCTAAGCGCTTTAAATGACTGATTAACGCTTCACTTTCAATCGGTTTAAGCTTGTAAACATGCGCCCTAGAGCGAATTGCAGCATTGACGCTATGATAAGGATTATTCGTGGTGATCCCAATCATCGTGATTGTGCCGCTTTCAACATGGGGTAATAAATAATCTTGAATGTCTTTTTTCATGCGATGAATCTCATCAATTATCAATAACGCACCGTAGTGCTTACTTTGATCAATAATTTCTTTAAGCATTGCTTTGGTATCTGTGCTTGCATTAAAGGTAAATGTGTTTAACCCAAACGCTTCACCAATAACACTGGCAATGGTTGTTTTTCCGATACCGGGTGATCCGTATAGTATTAAACTAGATAAATGGCTTTGTTTAAGCATTTTTCTTAAAACACCATCGTTGCCAACGAGATGGGTTTGTCCAACTATTTCATCAAATGTTTTAGGGCGTGCACGATAAGCTAACGGTCGTTTTTGCATGGCGATCTTCCTTTCTTAACCAATCTTAATTATAGCACGAATATGCTTTAAAACCCACTATAAAGGCTAGCTGCTATGACATAAATCAATAAATAGAAGTTAGTTTTAGGTATATCCATAATAGACGTGCATAATTAAGAAACATGAAAGCCATCATTCATCATAAAAAGTAGAA
>SKIY01000055.1 GCA_007116205.1 Candidatus Izemoplasma sp.
CACCTCTACTCCAGCAATAGGGGTAATCGTTTCTATAATAGAATATATAAAAAGACCGTACTCTCCAAAAGCTTCCCAAAAGGTTCTAAAAGCTTCATAAATACGGCCGAGAATGTCGAGTATGTTTGTTTCAACATTCAATAGCCGAAAACGATACATCTTTGTCACCCCTAGCCCGAAAAAACCTAAAATGAACTCTATTCATTATATCATATCTATATCTTATAAACAATTTGAAAACGATATCAAAATAGAAACAGCTCTATTTCGAATACTTCACAATACATGCCCCATGTTCATCAACTTCTTGACACCGAATAAAAGAATGTCTTAACCCCAGTGGTCCAAGTAACTCATAAATAAGTGTCCCTGCCACAACAATAAGAATTAATAAGTTTGTTTGTGGTGAATCACCGAGCTGTAATCTAGCATACATTACTAAACCAATGGCAGCTTGTGCTTGAGGCAGCAAGCAAAACCCCAAATATTTTCTTAAGTTTTTAGAAGACTTCGCCAAATACCCTCCAAAATAAGTCCCAAACATTTTCCCGAAAATCCGAAATACAATATAGACACTCGCATATAGTAAAAACATACCCCATACAATGGTATCCAAATCCGCAAAAATAAGCATAATCATTTCAGCTCCGACAATGGTGAAAAATGCGATTAAAATCGGCGGAGAAAAAAGATCTAACATATGTTCTGTTTCTGATTTTGCAAGCTTACTTGACAAGTTTGCAAATGTAACCCCTACAACCATTGGTAATAAAACCGGTGACAAATGCACATGGACATCAAAAAAATAAAATCCTCTATTTGCTAAAGATATCGCTATCATGATCGCCACAAAAGCACTTACAAATACCACCATATCCTTATCCACATCTCGGTAGTCAAGTTTTTTAATGATGGTACTAAGTATTACCCCAATTGCTACTCCAATTAAAACCGAAAACAACAACTCATAAATAGGTCCATGAAGGATATCAAGAAATTGTAAAGAGACCCCACTATCAATCGCAACAGCATATGATAAAGCAACACCAAACAAAACGATTGCTAAAGCATCTTCAACACCATGCAGTGGAACTAAAGTATCGGTTAGATCCCCTTTAGTTTTATAGCGTTTCGTCAAAAACAATATTGGCCCAGGTTCAGTAGCTATAGCAACCGTCCCTAACAACAATGCAATATGCAAATCCATCCCAAACACAAAAAGACCTAAACTCGTAAAGATAAAGGCGCTAAAAGCTTGAATAACAGTTACGATTAATACTTCATTACGGCGTTTCCATAGCTTTTTAAAGTTCAGTTCTAAACCAATACTTAAAGCAATAAAACCAAGACAAAACTTCGTTATAAATAAAAACGTATCTAATAAATCTCCTTGGTAAAAAAACTCTAATATCAATCCAAATAAGATTCCCACAAATAAATACCCAGTTACATTTGGAATTCGATACTTCTCTGCAATTCGACCAATATATAACCCAAACATAATCATAACACTTAGTAATAAAATAATGTCATAAGAACTACTTACTGCCAACAAACTATAATTCATGAGAACATCACCTCAGCATTAATACTTTATCCGTACCTATAATATCATAATACCGTTCACAAAACACGCTTATCATGATAAAATATAATCACTTCAAAACTCATGGTGATACTATGCAAAAAAAGTGTGTAAAATGCGGTAACGATTTAAAGCCAAATGCAGAAGTTTGTTCAGCCTGTGGACATTACAGCGACAACTTTATCAGTGAAACAAGTGACAATAAAGAACATAAACAAATCTTCTGGATCGGTGTGTTTTCTATGGTTGGGTTTTTAATCCCGATTATCGGCATCGTTTTAGGTGTCATTGGTGTAAAAAAAGGTTATCAAAATAGAACATTGCCCTACGTGAAAGAAGGTTTTATACTTAGTTGGATCGGTTTGACTTTTAGTATTATTTACTTCATTTATGCATTACTTAATGCTGATTCATTACTATAACCTTCACTAATAACAGCAATAAAACACCTCACAAGAGGTGTTTTATTGCTGTTATCCATCTATTGTATAAAATCTTGATAATAACTATTTAAGGTGTCTCCCAAGAAAGACATCGACCTAAGAATACCTATGTTCCGAATGGTTTCATTAACTAAGGGTCGCACAAAACGTTCTTTCGAAGCGCTACGACATAGAATAACTATAACATCGTAAAACAACATCATAAATAGCATATATTCGAAACATTTTCTTTATTACCAATATAATTTTTGAGTTTGTTTGAGAAGATAAACTCGATAACTAAGTTAACAGATAATTAATGACATTTACTCAAAGCATCTTCGCTGATCAATAGTACTTTTTAATATCGTCGAATGGTAACTTCCGAGCTTTCGTAATCGTATAGCTTATCGTCATTATCAAAAAATAGTCTTAGTTCAATCCATTGTTGATTTCTTTTGGGTAACTCATAAATAATCTTTTTGCGCTTTTTTTTCGGTTTAAACATTGAAAATGTTTTTATAACCTCATCTTTAGACATACCTTTATAAAGAGAATTTTTCGCCTTTTCAAAATGTGGTCCAAGTTTTTTATAGCGTGCTTTAGCATTACGATCTATCTTTAGAGCAAGCACAAAAAAGCCTATCATGAAAAGAATCAAACCAGCAACAAATCCCATCTCTTTCACCTCCTTGTAACATATTAATTTTGATCTTTAAGCGTTTAGTTGAAATGATAAAATGTAACGACAGTAAATGCAATATTTTAGTGCTCTTTAAAATGCAGTTTCTAATATCTTTACCGAATCATCACCTTTCTAAATAAATAATTACTCGATATATACATCATATATTTTTCCATTATATCATAAAACACCTGTGGAAATTTATAAACATTAGGTGTGATGATTAGTAATAAACGGATATTATCTTTCTATAAATAAAAAAACACCTTATAAAAGGTGTTATCATTATTATGGTCGGGAAGACAGGATTTGAACCTGCGACCTCCTGGTCCCAAACCAGGCGCTCTACCAAGCTAAGCTACTTCCCGAATATGGCGCGCCCAAGAGGAGTCGAACCCCTAACCTTTTGATCCGTAGTCAAACGCTCTATCCAATTGAGCTATGGGCGCTTTTAAGACAGCAAAAAAATTATAACACATAGGGCAAACCTTTTCAAGCCTTAATTAAGCCTGTTTAATAATATCAAAAATCTATCAATAAAGCAAGCTAATTGTTATCTTTTTTGTCGGTATATTATAGGAAAATATAACCTAATATGATACAATATTCACTGATATAACAAGGAGGACATTTGAATGAATTATTTACTTGATTTACTAGGCATTCTATTTTTATTTCCCTTGACATTATTTGTCATTTATTTTGGAAAACACCTACACAAAAACGAACACAAATACTATGTAATCATTGGACTATTTGCACTACTAACAGGTATTTACGCAATTTACTTACAAGTTATTGGTACTGATCTAAAAGTTGAAAACAGAGTCTTATATGCACTTGTTTTCCAAGGCCATACGACTTTTCCTTTCTTCGTTTTAGTGATGTTTGCTGGTGCATTTAAAAAGAAATCAAAGCCTAAACTTACTTTAATGAAGGTAAGAAGAGAACTTGCAATTATCGGCTTTCTTTTTTTAATACCTCATGCTTTTTTACTTGTATGGTTAGCCTTAACAAACCTAAACCCAACTGGAACGATAGCATTTTTAATTATGTTGCCTTTATTTGTTACTTCTTTTCCAAAAATTCGTAAAAAAATGCATCCATTACAGTGGCGAAAACTACACAAATGGGCGTATCTATCATACGCAATGATTTATATTCACATCGCATCAATTACAATCGTGTTTAATCTCATGAATAATACCGGCACAGAATTACTCTTTGGTTTTGTTCGCTTTGGATTATACACAGCAATCTTTGGAGTATACACTTACTTAAAATTTAAAAATTACATACTTATAGAAACTCCCAAAAACACAAAAACCGCTTAATAGCGGTTTTTTTATGAAAATATTGTTCGAATAACATTCGGCAAACGTGCCGCCCAATCTGCTTCAAAGTGTTTACCACCATCAATAAGCTGAAAAGATAGTTTATCTGCAGATAACTTTCTTTTTAAGGCGTTGTATATTTCTAAATTAGATTCCACATAATCAAGTTCATTCCCACCAGCTATCTCTGAATCTCCAGTATCTAGATAGACTTTCTTAAGCGGTGACAAATCCGTTTTATTGATTAAATCCAAATATGGATTTAAACTAACAAAAAACGAACCCGATAAAGACGCAATGATACCAAACACATCATGGTACTTCAACCCAGCATAAAGCGATATGATTCCCCCCATTGAACTCCCCATAATCGCCGTATAACCCTGACCTTTTTTTGTCCGGTAGTGTTTATCAATAAACGGTTTAAGGTCATACGCAAGATAACTTAAGTACTTATCACCTTCTCCACCACAAGTACGAGACATCCCTTCAAACTGAAATCTGAAAGCACCATACTCATCTAACCGTTTCTCATTGTGTGCACAATCAAGCGCAACCACAATAAAATCAGGTAAATCAGGATGCTTTTTATGTAGATCCAACATTCCCCAAGTAACACCTTTAAATGCATCTTCTTCTAAAAACACATTATGTCCATCTTGCATATAGATGACTGGATACGTTTTATCGGTATGCTCATAATTATCAGGTAGTCCGATATAAAGTCTTGCTTCTCTATTTAACGCTTTAATAAATTGTTTTTGTTTAATAAGTCTCATTATCCACCTCGCGTATTAATTATGTCTTAAGTATAAAAAACAAAATAAAAAAGGCGCACATTTTTTTGTGCGCCTTTAAAATCTCTATACTTCCTCTTCTTTAACACCATTTTTAGGTAAGATTAAATTTAAAACAATTCCCGCAGTCGCAGCTAAGCTCATACCTTCTAAACTAATCGCTTGGTTTAAAGGGATCATCGCCCCACCAAGACCAATCACTAGCATAGTTGACATAATGATTAGGTTTCGCATATTCGCAAGATCAACCCGCGCTCTAATTAATACTTTAACACCATTTGAAGCGATTAATCCATACAGTATAATCGTCATTCCACCTATAACTGCCCATGGAATACTATTGATAAACGCTTGAATATAACCAAAGAATCCAATGATTATTGCAATCACAGCTGCAAGACCGGTAACATAAACACTACCAACACGCGTCATAGCAACAACTCCTGTATTTTCTCCATAAGTTGTATTTGCTGGACCACCAATCATCGCTGATGCAAATGTTGCAAGACCATCACCTAATAACGTTCTATGTAATCCTGGATCTGAAATAAAGTCTTTTCCTGTCACTTCACCTAAAACCGTATGATCCCCAATATGTTCCGCAATGGTTACAAACGCAATAGGTGCAAACATTAACACTGCTGTAAACTGTAGTCTATATGTTCCGATAAACTCAAATTCAGGTGCTTGGATAAACGTGTATCCCGAAAACGCTTCGCTTAAGTCTACAAGACCGAACAATACCGCCGCGAAATACCCAATAACAATCGCGATAAGAAACGGCACGATACGGAAAAACCCTCTCCCTAACAAACTTACTGCAACAACCGTAGAAAATGTTATTAGCGCAACCACCGGTACACGCCATCCACTTTCACCATCAAGACCTGCGTTCCCAATGGCAATGTATGCTAAACTTAATCCGATAATGATAATAACCGGTCCGATAACAACAGGTGGCAATAGTTTCTTAATCCAACCACTTCCTGTATACCGAATGATTGTCGCAACAATCACATAAATAATCCCGACAACCATTAACCCAACATACGCACTTCCAAAACCATTGGCTTGAGCCGCAACACTAATGGCCATTATGTAAGCAAAACTACTTCCTAAATAAACAGGCACCTTAGCTCGAGTACAAGCGATATAGATCAACGTTCCTACACCACTAGCAACCAGTGCAACCCCAACCGATAACCCTGTCAATAGTGGCACAAGTACCGTCGCCCCAAACATCGCAAAAACATGTTGAAAGCTTAAAACCAACCACCGTAATAAATTCTTAGGCTTTTCAGAAATATCAAGTAATAATTTGTTCTCTTCCATTCTTTCTCCTCCTAATATAATAAAAAATTCTAAGTCGAAAGACGTAGAATGGAAATCATGAAAATATATACCGCGCACGGCATGTGATTTCCTTGCTAGTCTCTCTGGACTACTTTAAAGGTTTCTAAAAGCATGTTATCACATAATGCTATTTCAAGCAAGAAATTTTTAGTATTAATCATGCGTTTTATTTGAAATTATTACAAAAAGATGTGACAATACAGTTGAAGATAAAATAAGGAGGAATTATTTTATGAAACATGAACTACCAAAATTAAACTACAGTTATGATGCATTGGAACCATACTTTGACAAAATGACCATGGAAATTCATCATACTAAACATCATCAAGCGTATATTACAAAGTATACGGCAGCTTTAGAGAAGTACTCAAAGCTATTAGACAAACCTGTCCTAGAAGTACTACAAAACCTTGACGAAGTTCCAGAAGATGTTCGCACCGCTGTCATAAACAATGGTGGTGGCTATTTTAATCACAGCTTGTTTTGGGAAATTTTAACACCAAATGCACCTGAAAAACCAAAAGGCGACTTACTAAAAGCGATTGAAGCTGCTTATGGAAGTTTTGACGCGTTTAAAGAAGCTTTCAACAACGCTGCAGCAACACGATTTGGATCAGGTTGGGCTTGGCTTGTGGTAACCCCAAGTAAAGAAGTGAAGGTTACCTCAACAGCGAACCAAGACTTACCATTAGATGAAGGATTCCCAATTCTCGGACTCGATGTTTGGGAACATGCATATTATCTAAAATATCAAAATAAACGTCCAGACTACATTCAAGCATTTTGGAACATTATAAACTGGGATAAAGTTGAAGAAAACTTTAAAAATGCATAATTCATTCTAAAAGTCATCCTCGGATGACTTTTTTTTATTTAAAATGCTATAATTAAACTAATAAAGAGAGGGTGTTTTAAGTGACAATCGAAACTTTGCAAACAAAACTTGATAACTTTGAAACGACTTCAGTCGAACTTGTTAAGACGTATTTAAACAGAATCCAGCAATTTGATACCTCATTGAATAGTTTAGCAGACATCAATCACGAAGCACTCATAATTGCTGAACAACTTGACCTAGAAAGAAAAACGACCGGAAAGCGTAGTTTGTTACACGGTATTCCGATTGTGGTCAAAGATAACATACTGACACATGATACCATGCGAACAACTGCAAACAGTTATGCTTTAAGAAACTTCTATGCCCCATTTGATGCAACGATTATAAAGAAATTACGCGCTGCCGGTGCCATTATCTTAGCAAAAGCAAACTGTTCAGAATTTGCTTACTTTATGGCGATGGGCGAAATGCCCAGTGGATACGGAAGCATGCACGGGCAGGTAAAACATCCTTACAACACAAAAATAGATCCCTTAGGATCAAGTACAGGTTCTGCCGTTGCCGTAGCCGCTGATTTAGCGGTTGCATCTATCGGAACTGAGACAAATGGATCCTTAGTATCTCCCGCTACACAAAATAGTGTTGTAACTATTAAACCGACACTCGGATTGGTTTCTCGCTTTGGCATCATTCCGATAACTTTGACTCAAGATACTGCTGGACCAATGACAAAAACCGTTAAAGATGCAGCCATTATGCTCGATATTATAAACGGTAGCGACGATTTTGATAGCGCGACGAAACGTATTCCACATAGTCAATCTTCCTATCTAGCTGCTTGTAATGAAAAAATAATCAACAAACGTATTGGGATGCTCACATTATCAAACTACAAAAACAGTGAAGAAGAAAACGCCATTTTTCAAGAAGCTAAGGATGTATTAAAGAAACAAGGCGCAGAAATCATTACCCTTGATTTTACCTATAAACTTGAAAATAATCTAAAAACACTGATCCCTGAGTTTAAACGCGACATCAATGCTTTCTTAGCATCTGTCAAACCCCACTGCGAAATGCAAACCTTAAAAGATATCATCGATTTTAACCAAACACATAACAAGCGCTGTTTAAAATACGGACAAAGCATCTTTTTAGCCGCACAAGCAACAGATGGAAGACTTAAAGATAGTGATTATCTAAATGCCAAACTCGCCTTAGGCAAAGATGTAGAGCAGTTTCTCAACCTCTTCGAAAAACATAACTTAGATGCAATCATCACCCCAAAAATTACAGGTTATCCGCCAATAGGTGGTTTACCTGTTATAAGTGTTCCTGCTAAGCCATTAACAGATGAAACGCCAAAAAACCTACAGTTTATTGGAAAAGCTTTCACAGAACACACGCTTTTAGGCATCGCTCACAGTTATGAATGTGCCACAAATCATCGCATTAATCCGAACTTAAGTCAGCACAAGATTGACAATGCTAACTAGTATTTATATACTAAAATAAGATGATACTTATTATAGAAAGGAGATTACGATGAAAAAAATTCAAACGGATAAAGCACCAGCTGCAGTCGGTGCATATAGCCAAGGTATATTTGTAAACAACACATTATATGTTTCCGGTCAAATCCCATTTGTACCAGAAACAATGGAACTCGTCAGTCAAGACATCAAAAAACAAACTCAACAATGTCTAGACAACCTACTCGCCATTGTTGAAGCAGCAGGATTAAAAAAAGAAGATATCGTACGTTGTGGTGTCTTTATGACAAACTTAGCAGACTTTCCTGCTATGAACGACATTTATGGAACCTTCTTCGGCGATCACAAGCCTGCTAGAGCCGCTGTAGAAGTACGCGGTTTACCTAAAAATGTTCAAATCGAAATAGATGCAATTGCGATAAAAAGCGATAAATAAAATAAAAATTCCACTTCGCAGTGGAATTTTTTTTAACCTTCTTGACGATTTTTTAAATACCTTACAAGATAATAAACCGGCAACCCAGCAATAATAACCGCAGTTCCTATTAACGATTGAACCGGACTTTCAATAAAAGTAGCCACCAGCAACAACACTGTGATTAAAATCGTAATAATTGGTAATACTGGATAACCCCAAACTTTATAAGGTCGCTTGAGATCTGGTTTTTGTTTACGGAAGATGAATACCGAAACAAAAATCATCGCATTAAAGAATAATGCCCCAAAAGCTACCATTGTTATTAGCTCTTGTAAGCTAAAAATCAACAAGACTATGGCCATCATCCCAGAACCAAAAATAGCGTATACAGGTGTTTTATACTTTTTGTCTAATCGTTTAAAACTATTAAATAATAAATCATCTTTCGCCATTGCATAGTAAACCCTTGGAAAAGCCAAAATTGTTCCATGTAACGCACCAAAGACCGCAATAAGCATCGTAAACATAACCAAATACATACCTGCTGTTCCCATTAACACCATTGCTGCTGGAATCCCTATGAAATACATCCCACCGTCAATCATCTCACGCATTTCTGCTAAAGATAAAACATTGAACAATGAAATATTAAACAGCGTATAAAGCGCCGTTACTGATGCTACAGTGATAATCAGTGATAAAGGAATAGTACGGCCTGGATTTTTAACCTCTCCAGCCACAGTATTTAAGTTCGTCCATCCTTCATAAGCCCAAAAAGTTGCGATAACTGTGAATCCTAACATCGCAAGCAATGAAAAGATTGATTCCCCATTTAATGAAATTGAAAAATCTACACTTTGTTCACCAAGTGCTAAGCCCAAAATTAGCAGCAATAAGATTGGTATTGCTTTTACAACAAAGAACACCTTTTGAATTAAAGCCCCTAACTTCACCCCATAGTAATTCACAACCGTTAACCCTAAAATCATCATTGCACTAATCAGTATTTGCAGATTAAATGCAATACTCACTTCAAATAAATTTAAAAATATATTATCAAGAATCTGGGAAAACGCAATCGCCAAAGCTGCGATACTTCCACTGCTCAATAGTGCAAAATTAGTAAACCCACTCATAAAAGCCACAGGCTTACCATACGCCTCTTTTAAATATATGTAATATCCACCAGCCACGGGCATCGATGCCCCTAGTTCAGCGTAAATAAGACCATACATTAGCGTAATGAGTCCGCCTATAACCCAAGCCAATAACGCAAGTCCCATTGAAAAACCAGTGCGCTCTAACACTTGTGCGCCAATAAAGAAAATCCCCGAAGCAACCATAATTCCGGTTAAGATGGATACCCCACCAAATACATTAATTTCTCTGTTCAAATTTTGTTCATTATTCGACATGTTATCTCACTCCATTCTCCTAAATAGTATACCATAATGGAGAAAAAAACTATTTCACCAACGCAATAAAAAAAGCATGACTGCGCATGCTTTAACTTGGCATGTTACGTAATGCTTCATCAATTTTTCCGCGTGTAAAGAAACCGATATTGTGTTCATAATCAGAATCGAATCGTACCTCGTTACGCAAAAATTCATATTCTCTTGTTAGTGCCGCTTGATCTTCAAGGTCGTAAACATAAGCATAGAGCCTTGAAGGCAGTTCTTCAACCCAAACTTCAGCGTAGCGATTAGAAGAACCACTTGCTAAGCGATAAACAGTATAAAAAGCACAAGCTTCATATTTTTCATAAGGCGTATCATAAAGGTAACAAATATACGTCACATTATTGATATAAATCGGAACCCCAACCTCATCAATCAACGTGCGAAAAGCAAGCGGTGCATACTGCTCTGCTAAACTCACTACAGGTGAACGATCATCACCTTCAACATCATTATCGTTATCAACCATCGCACAGCCACTCAGTAAAAGAAATAGTGCACCTATCATTAATAAATATTTTCCCATCAATTATCCCTCTTTACTTATGAGATTACGTTAAACTTATTATAACGCATAACAATTATTTCATAAAGCTAACTGTATTTATTTCCATTAAAAAAGTCGATCTCCGAGTGGAAAACGACCGATGACTGCTTATGGTGACCCGTACGGGATTCGAACCCGTGAATGCATGCGTGAAAGGCATGTGAGTTAAACCGCTTCTCCAACGGGCCAAATTAATGGCGCCCCAACTAGGACTCGAACCTAGGACCCCTTGATTAACAGTCAAGTGCTCTAACCAACTGAGCTATTGAGGCAGCTGGATTACCTATAAAA
>SKIY01000102.1 GCA_007116205.1 Candidatus Izemoplasma sp.
AAAACGTTTTCGCTATATGAAAACAAGGAGGATATGTAAATGAAAAAAATATTATTAGCCAGTCTTTTTGTTGCTTTATTTTTAGGGTTAACCGCGTGTAAAAGTCAGGATGAAGATTTACTAGATGACAATGATGTGCCAATCAACGGTGATGAAGATCCGGTCATAGATGATGATCCTATTATTGAAGATGATGCGACCATCAATGATGTGATTGGATTAGAAGATACGATTATTGTTAAAAACGCATACTTTAATCCACTAAAAGATGTTGTGATAACAAATCAAAATAATGAAGATATCACCCATTTTTTACACGTTTTAGGCCAAGTGCATTACGGTAAAGTTGGAACCTATACTTTGACCTATTCAATGGAATACGGGGAAGATTCATTTGAAAAGACAAGACTAATAGAAGTCGTCGAAGGTGTCATTCAAAATGAAACCGCTACAAACCCAACCCATACGAAAGAAACCGTACAATTGGGCGAAGGGTCATACATCACAGGTTCTGATGCATCAATTGAACATCCGATTAACCCGTTATACATTGCACCAAACTTATTAACAAAAGCAGTCCCTTCAAATGGGTGGTGGACGGCACTTTTAGTACAAAATTATGGAGGAAGTAATGGAATTTACACCAATCCATTACGGTCATCATTTAGTAATGAAGGTGTTGAGATAACAAACCCTGGAAGTGGGTTCGTTCAATATTGGAATCCAGAGGGATATAACACCATGGCAAATTTCTCCTTAGCGCTTCCTGATTTTCATCTTAAATCCACAGATTTAAATACAAGTTATCAAACCACGGTCATTGATTATAGTGATACATCCGTTCAAGTATCAATGCGGAATACAAACAATTTGTCTGATCACATGGTGATTACTTATGCCCAAGGGTCTCCTTATATATTTGCCGAAGTAGCCAATGGGCAGTCACCGTATATCAAGCTTGCGACGAATGGTGTTTCAAACTATGAGTTTTTTACTGTAGGCGGGAACCTCATTAACGGATCAAGTTATACTGGTGACGGTATTATTGTAAAATTGGTTCAAAAACATGTTGGGTATCAAACATCACGGCCCGCACAGGTCGGACAACCAACATATGAAGACCGTTTCTTTTTAATCAGTGCACCTGAGGGGACTGTTTTTACGTTTAGAAACGATAATCATCCATTTGGATTAAACAACCGGATTGATATGGATTTACAAGCACAAAATTACTTTTCAGTAGCGGCATTAGATAAATTATCGGAAGGGAATTACTATCACGAGCATGCCTTTAATAGAAGTTTAAAAGGAGATGTGTCGTACGTTATTGATTATACAAGTAGTGATGTTTATACAACGTATCATACGGCATATCAAACACTAAGAACTGATAAATCGGAAACGCTCTTACAGTTTATGATGCCGCATCATTATCAAAATACAGATGCAGAGTTAACACAGTATAAGATACGTACAGTGCGAGGAGAGCTTAGATTGTACGAAGGCAATTACTTCCAAACAAAACTTGCATTTAACGGCGTTATTCCAGCGATGACGCATCCAAACAACGATGCTTTTAGTGAGGATTTAATGATTGAATATTTAACGGATTTAGCGTCTCGAACAAAGATAACAGATTTAAACAATTTTTTAAACGATGAAGGACCCTATTGGAACAGCAAAGCTATTTATCCTTTAGCACAAGGCATTATTATTGCTGATCAAATTGAAAATGAAAGTATAAAATCAGACTTAATAGAGAAGTTGCGTTATGTTTTAGTCGATTGGTTTACCGCAACGGACCAAGAAGATGATCGCTACTTATTTTATAATCAAACATGGGGAAGTGTATATTACTCAAACAACGACTTTAATACCGCCTCAGAGCTAAGCGATCATAGTTTTACACACGGGTATTTAGTTTATGCTGCGAGTGTATTAGCGATGTATGATCCAACATTCGTTGAAGATTACGGGGATATGGTAGACCTTTTATTAAGAGATTATATGCACCCTGTGAAAGATGATACAGCGTTTGCTTATTTAAGAAGTTTTGACCCATGGGCTGGGCATACTTGGGCACATGGATTCGGAACGTTTGCTGAGGGAAATAATTTAGAATCTTCAAGCGAAGCAATCAATTCATGGGTTGGTGGATATTTATGGGCTTTAGCTACAAACGATCAAGCATTAAAAGATGCAGCTATATACGGCTTTGTCCATGAAGTAAACCATGCGAAGACATATATGTTTGACTACTCAAAAACCATTTTTCCTGAAGCATACAGTCAATATGCACAAGTTGCAGGCATGGTTTGGGGCGGAAAATATGACTATGCAACATGGTTTGGCGCAAATCCAACCTTTATTTATGGTATTCAGTGGCTGCCAAACGGAGAATATTTATCAAGTTATGCATTAAACGCATCTGAGCTAACACGCTTAAGTGAAATCTATACAGCATATTTATTCGCAAAAAATCACCAAATAGATACCTGGTATGCAAATATGTGGAGTATTCAAGCTTTAATAGATCCTAATGAAGCAATCAATCAGTTCAATGCAGAGCTCATATTAAATGATGACTACCCAAGCGATTTATCACAAACATACTTTTTAATTCATGCGCTAAATGCTTATGGTAGTAGACATACTGAGTATATTATGGAAGTCCACCACGCCGTAGCCGCTTCTATTTATATAAATCAACAAGGGGATGTCCATGCAATGATTTGGAACCCAAGTGATGCATCTCAAACTGTTATATTCAGAACACCTACGAATGATATAATTGAAGTAACAATCGAAGCGTATAGCTTTAAAAGCATTCGCTTAAATGATTAACACTGATCAAAAAGTATTTAAAATTTTAAAGCCCACTTACATAGTGGGTTTTTTAATGGAGAATTAATAGTTTTTGCGAATTAAGAAGTCAAAAACCAGAACTTATGTTAACGAAAAACAAATATGTGCACGCCTATTAAAGGGAATCAAAGCATAAAGTACTTTGCTTGACATAGTAATTTAAAAGCGTACAATAACCTTATCAAAGAAATGGGGTATCAAATATGGCAAACGAACTACATTATCAGATTAAACCCTTTGCAAAACCATCAAATATTCGGGCGTTATTACAACTAGGGAATACTTTATTACCGTTTATTGGGTTAATAATTGGGATGTATTTTATGATTTTATTTAATGTACCATATGTTTTTATAGTGCTTACAAGTATTGTCCCAGCACTATTTTTAGTCAGATTATTTATTATATTTCATGATTGCACACATAAATCATTTTTCACTTCTAACAAAGCGATGATTATACTTGGACATATATTAGGCATATTAACCTTTACACCGTTTTATAAATGGCAAAGAGATCATATCATTCACCACCGAACTGTAGGACATTTAGAAAAACGTGGGATTGGTGATGTTTGGATGATGACAACGGAAGAGTATCAAGAGGCGTCATTAATAAGGAAGATTAAGTATCGTATCTATCGTAACCCCTTTATTTTATTTTTTGTGGGACCAATATTTTTGTTTTTAATAGGTCAACGTTTTCCAACGACGAACACAAAAAAAGTTTGGTTTAGTACGATGATTACCAACATTGGCATTGTCGCGATTATCTTGGCTGTTTCGTTTACGGTAGGGTTTAGATATTATTTACTAATTCAACTACCAATCATCTTTTTTGCAGCAATTATAGGCGTGTGGTTATTTTATATACAACATCAATATGAAGACGTATACTGGGAACACACAATGCGTTGGAAATCACAAAACGCAGCGCTTGAGGGTAGTTCTGTTTACCGTTTACCCGTAATACTAGAATGGTTTACAGGTGCAATTGGTTATCACAATGTTCATCATTTAAATCCACGTGTACCCAATTACCGTTTAAAAAAAGCATATCTATCGATCCCGGATTTACAAAAAGGCTATATCGTAACATTTTTTAGAAGTTTTAAGCTATCACTTCTTTGCTTTTACGATGAAAAAAAGAAAATAATGATTAGTTATCGCCAATATAAAAAACTAAAAAAATTACAAACTAGTCAGTAACTTGAAATCATTAGCGTATACAAAAAGAGCGTTTATGCTTAGAAAGACTAAGTCATACGCGCTTTTTAATGTATTTTTATTGTGATAAAATAACATCATGATCACCCGAACTGCTGCTGTTAGATACATACAAAGTCTTAAAAATCATGGAACAAATGGGAGTGAATAATTATGAACGTCAGAATATATGGGGATGGACCTTATCACGCTGTTGCTGTTCACGGTGGACCCGGGGCTGCAGGAAGCATGAAAATGGTTTGTGAGGAACTATCAAAGACACATAACGTCATTGAAGCTTTACAAACTGAAACCACTATAGATGCTCAATTACAAGAACTAAAAGAAGTTCTTGAAAGCTATGTCGATGAAGCTGTTACACTTATTGGACATTCTTGGGGTGCGATGCTTGTCTATATGTTTGCTTCTAAATATCCCGAACTGGTAAAAAAGATCATTTTAGTATCAAGTGGATCACTTGAAGATAAATATACTTCAACCATAATACAAAGTCGAGAACAAAAAATGTATAAACTGACCGATTCCGAAAGAGAAGAACTTAATCAGTTACAAACTAAGTTTACAACTGAAAATAGTGATAAATTAAATAAAGCGTTCGCAAGATATGGAGCACTTATGGAAAAACTTGACACATATGAACCCACTTCAACAATAACGGATGACAGCTTATACAACTATGCCATTTTCAAAAGCATTTGGCAAGATGCGGTGTCACTTAGAAAATCAGGCGTTATGCATGCAATGGGTAAACAAATAAAGTGTGATGTAACTGTAATACACGGAACATATGATTCACATCCAGCAGATGGAATAAGAGCATCTTTAGAAAATGTCATTAAGTCTTTCAACTTTATATTACTTGAAAAGTGCGGACACACACCATGGCTAGAAAAGTATGCAAAAGCCAAATTTTATGAAATTGTTAGAAATACGTTAGACCAATAAATAATAGTTATGGTCGTAGCAATTGTTGACCGCAAAAAAACTAAATTTATCTAATAGTGACGTTTATAGGCAAATACAGTCATAAAAGCAAAAACAAAAGAAAATAAGATTGTTATTAAGCAAATACGGTTTACTAAAAGCAAATACAAGCATATAATGAAGTAGACTCAACAATAGATAATATTATATCTTGTATGATTTAGAAAAGAGCGTTATATGAGTCATATACGTAAGATTATTAGTACCAAACTATTGGTTATCACTTTTTTGTTTTTAACATTATTTGTTATTTCAGCATGTAATTCTGTTGATGATGATACAGATCCAAGCGAAGATGTACTTGTTACTTCAATTGAAGTGACGTCCGCGAATAATGCAACAACGATTACAACATTTTCCGGGACATTACAAATGTCAGCAACTGTATTACCGGAAGATGCAACGGACGCAACTGTTACATGGTCTGTAGACAATGTAACTGGCGCAGCGATGATTTCATCATCAGGGCTATTAACCGCAGAAACTAATGGCACGGTGACCGTTACCGCTACCTCTGTTTCTACACCAGCAATAACAGGAACAAAAGTTATTACGATCACGCAACCAGATGCAATTATGGATGCAACTTTGACAGCGTTAAACGTGGATGGACAAACCGTTTTAGCTTTTGATCCGCTCAAATTATCTTATATCCACGTCGTATCAACTGAAGCAACTCAAACACCAACAATCACCGTAACTGCATATGCATCAACATCGACCGTTGATATTGATGAAGCGAGCGACATCACCTCAAGTGATATTGCAGACCGAACAACAACTATTACTGTCACCACAGCAGATGATGAACAGTATACCTACACAGTAGTATTTGAATCACAAACAGAAAAAGTTGATTTAAGATCAGCTGCAGACTTTGTTATTTTAGCAAAAACAGGCGTTTCTACAGCAACAACGTCAACTATAACAGGGAATATTGGTGTATCACCAGCAGCCGCAACTTATGTTACTGGATTTTCAGTAACAATGCATGCTTCAGGTGAGTACGCTACATCAGATCAAGTAACAGGAAACATTTACGCATCAGATTATACATCACCAACACCAACCAAACTTACCACGGCAGTTGAAGACATGCTTCTTGCGTATTCAGACGCAGCAGGTCGTGCCGCTAATTACACAGAACTATATAGCGGGGACTTGAGTGGTAAAACACTAACACCAGGCGTATTTAAGTTCGGTTCATCCGTTCTCATTAACCAAGACCTAACTTTAAACGGTAGTGCGACTGATGTATGGATATTCCAAATTTCAGGGAATCTAACAATGGCATCAGATATTAATATTATTTTAGAAGGTGGCGCATTAGCAGAAAATATTTTCTGGCAAGTTAGTGATACAGTAACAATTGGTTCAGGATCACATTTTGAAGGCATCATTTTGGCAAAAACAAACATTTCATTCGGTACCAATGCTTCAATCAATGGACAACTATATGCACAAACAGCCGTTACCCTTGATGCGGCAACTGTTACTAAAGTAAAAGAATAGTACGCATACGAATATATACAAAAATTCAAGGGTGTTTAGTGAGACCTTTATACTATAAAAAAAACGGTCTCCGCATGGAGGCCGGTTTTCATTATCGGCAAGCTTAATATTGACTGAATTAGTCTAATTTAACAAACATTTAGTAAATTTAAAAAATGTTTTTTTAGGTCATAATAATAAAATGACATCAATTATATGAATATGGAATTCTCATAACGTAATACGAATTTACTTTACACAGTTTATCGTTTATAATAAAAAAAAATGTAAATCAGATATTTAAATTGGTTTTATGCATAAGGAGGCGTTACTTTGATAACAGACGATCTTAGGCTATACACGATTGAAGAGATAACACAAATTTTAAAGGTTACACAAAGAACTGTGTACAATTACATTAAAAGCGGAGATCTTAGGGCCATTAAAGTAGGCAAGTACTGGCGTGTAAAACATTCGGACTTAGAATCGTTTTTATCCGGCAATACAGAGTAAAACGTTAAATAAATATTCATATTAAAATATATTTTCATAATAAAAGATTAGTTACACTTAACATGATGTTAAGTTACAACTAATCTTTTTGTTTTATGCTTTCTTATAAATTTTAAAGATGCCTATGGCAAAACCAATTATCGATAATAATGCAGCAATGATTATTCCACTTGCGTAAGTCCACTCAACATCAACTTCTGTGACTGTACCAAGTAGTGATACGGTAACAACTGTAAACTGAGGTACCAAGAATAAAAGTACAGTAGCAGCACCGAATAAAATAGTTGGGAATAGTTGATTAACTTTTGTGAACATTAAAACCAATGCAGCAATTAACGGCAAAGTGTATGCGATTAAGTTCATCATGCTGAATGCAATTTCACCGCTTCCAAAGCCACCGAGGCTTAAAAACTCATGACCAAAGACCACTTGTAATCCTGTGTAAGTACTATCTGAATCTTGAACCCCTAAAGCGGGTAAGAATATCATTATTGTGGCTAAAAAGCCTACAATTAATCCCACCATTCGGTATTCACTGACAATTAAATTTTTCATTTTTTATTTCTCCTAACTGCTGTGATAATGGCGATAAGCAGTGCTGCCCCACCCACAGATACTATAAATCCGGTTAAAGAGAATGCATCGGGAACACCAAAGCCGAAAAACCCCATTAGCCAAATACCTAGTGCCGACCCAACCAAACCAATAACAATATTAGCGAGCAATCCCATGCTGGCATTTTTATTCATTAAGATACTGGCCACCCATCCAACGATAGCCCCAAAAATTAACCACAAAACAATATACATTATATTTTACCTCCTTGGTAAAAATAATAGATAAAGAAGATTTAACAATCTTCCTTTGAAAATGAACTTAAATGAGAAAATATATGAATATAGTGAATGATGTGTAATTATAGCACATATAAGAAGAAATAAGTATGTATTAATACAAGGACCAATTATAGAATCGAGCTACGTTTGAAAAATAGTAAACAATCTTCTACAATGACACACAATAAATAATCATTTAAAGTAATCATCTGATTTTGTATAGTTATGAAACTTGAAAGGATGAAAAAATCAAAGCAATTATAACAAGTATGAACGGAACCGTCGCACCAGTAGTGGCTGCGTATTTTGAGAAAAATAACGTTGAAGTTGTACCGTTCGGTACAGGTTCAGAAGAAGTATCAGAGTTTATAGCTAAAACGTGTTTAGAAAAAGCTATTACTTGCGTATTTACATGTACCGTATCAGTGTTCTCAGGGCCCATATACAGTAGATAGTGTTTCCGATGCAGATGATGATTACGGCGCATATAAATACGAATCAGAAAAACGTATACATCGTGTTAATCCGAAGGTGTACATTGTTAGACTAGGGTAGCAAATTGACGCTCAGGCAGGTACAAACAATATGATTGAGGGACCATGAAAGAAAAAGGCGTTATCGAAGCAAGCGGCTCGCGGTACCCTTCGTGCTCACACTTAAGCGATTAGCGAAAACATTATACGACATAGTGACTGAGAAAAAACCAGGACTATACTTAGTTAATAGCAATCATGATAAAACGTTCTTTGACATTGTAAAAGGATTATACAATAATGAACGTACTGGAAAATTGTAAAAAATAATACCCCAAGTCGTGATGATCGCATGTTGGATAAGCGCAAAGAAATACCGACAATCGACAAAAGACTTAATAACAAAAAATAATTATTTAATTTCAAATATTGACTGGTGCATAGCGCTGGTCTTTTTTTATTTACAGGTGTTTGTATAAATATGTAGCGCTATTTTTATCTTTTAGAACTAAGATCGACGATTGCAATAAATTACTATGTGTGATATAGTAGTTTGAATACAATTGAATAGACAATAAAGAATGGAGATAAAACTATGCAATCATTAACTATTGGAGACAAAGTAGCACAACTCCCAATCGTCCAAGGTGGTATGGGCATTGGTGTATCTTTATCGAAGTTAGCATCTGCAGTCGCTAATCAAGGTGGGATTGGAGTCTTATCTGCCGCAGGACTAGGAATGCTTTATAATGATACAGACAGTTATGAAGAAAATTCACGTATAGGGTTACGCCAAGAAATTCGCAAAACACGTACAATGACTAAAGGTATTTTAGGCGTTAATATTATGGTCGCGATGACAAACTTTTCTGATCTCGTTAACGTTGCCATCGAAGAAGAAATTGATGTTATCTTTGCTGGTGCGGGGTTACCGCTTGATCTGCCTAAATATTTAAGTAAGCACGCACATACAAAACTGGTTCCGATTGTTTCCTCAGGAAGAGCCGCTAAAATATTGACAAAGAAATGGCTTCAAAACTATAATTATTTACCGGATGCATTTGTTTTAGAAGGACCACTTGCGGGTGGGCATTTAGGGTTTAAAAAAGACCAATTAGATAATCCAGAATTTACGTTAGAAAAAATTTTAGCAGAGGTTCATGAGGCTTTAAAACCTTTCGAAAAAGAGCATAATAAAAAAATCCCACTGATTGTAGGTGGTGGTGTATATGATGGTGCAGATATCGATTACTTTATGAAGCGTGGTGCTTCCGCAGTACAAATGGCGACGCGCTTTGTAACAACATTTGAATGTGATGCTGATGATGCCTTTAAAGAAACGTACCTTAAGGCTAAAAAAGAAGATATAGTATTTATTGATAGTCCTGTAGGACTTCCGGGTAGAGCCATTAATAATGAATATCTAGAAGACGTAAAAAAAGGCTTTAAAAAACCTTTTCAATGTCCATATGATTGCATTATTACCTGTAAAAAAGAAGATGCACCCTACTGTATAACCCTTGCGCTATTAAATGCAAAAAATGGTAAATTTAAAAATGGATTCGCCTTTGCTGGAAGCAATGCATATCGTGCTAAAGAAATTATTTCAGTAAAAACATTAGTCGACCAACTCAAAGTAGAATATAAAAACGCCACACGTTGATTTTTCGTCAGTTGATGGTCAAAACTTAAACTACAAACATAATAATAGCGATGCATATGAGTTCTTATATTTGTTAAAACCTTGATATAATACAGACCAAATTATGGAAGAGGTAACTTATGATGAAAAAAGTATTACTAAGTAATGGATATGCGATGCCTATTATTGGTCTTGGAACATATGGAATGAATAAAACTGAAACGAAGGCTATTATACTTAAGGCACTACAGTTGGGATATAGACAATTAGAGACAGCACCAATTTATCTAAATGAACTAGAAATTGGTGAAGCTATTAAATCATCAGGCATTGATCGCGACGACATTTTCATCACTTCAAAAATTCCCCCACATATAAAAAGCTATGAAAGCACTTTGAAAATTGCTGATCGAATAATGTCTAATTTAGGCATTGATTATTTAGATGCATTATTAATTAACAATCCAGTGCCGTGGGGAAAAGAAGGCCAAGATTATTCTAAAGAAAATGTAGACGTCTGGCGTGCACTAGAAAAACTGTATGATGAAGAACGCGTTGGTGCAATAGGGGTCTCGAATTTTGCTATAAACGATCTTGAAAGACTACTTCCTTTTGTTCGTGTCAAGCCACACATAAATCAATTAGGCATTTTTATCGGACACACATTAGATGATATTAGGGCATACTGTTTAAAACACAACATTATCATTCAAGCACATTCACCCTTAGCCAGAGGGAGAATTTTTAAACTGAAAGAAATACATTCAGTTGCGGAAAAACTAAAACTTAGCGCTGCTCAAATTGCCTTACAATATGTCATAGAAAAAAATACTTATCCAATCGTAAAAGCAACAAGTGAACAACACTTAAAAGAAAATTTAGAAGCTTTGGACCTAAATCTACCTAAACATTGGCAAAAAAATTTAGATGAAATCGTTACAGATGTTAGAGATTATAGTCCTCCTAAAGCAAAAAGTATCCTATAAAAAAACCTATGCGCTTGAACTGCACTCCAAATATTGGACATAAAAACTTCCAATAGAAAGGGTGCAGTTTTTATATGGCAAAATATGAGATAAAATTCAAACGCAAAGCCGCAAAACATTATCTAAAAAATGGTA
>SKIY01000086.1 GCA_007116205.1 Candidatus Izemoplasma sp.
GAATAAAGCATACAATGTTTATAATGAAAAACCGTTAATATGGAAAAAATTGGTACGGCGCGACATGGAAAGTGATTTTAGTTTATTACGACAAGCAAATAAGATGTTTGAACTTTACCGTTTAAGCATTGAAAATTAATTTAGATATAGAGGAGTTTTATCATGAATGTATTTAAAGATACAACAACGTTTAAAAGACACTATAAAGCACGTGTAGAAAATCTTTACGCAAAACCGTTTAAGGAAAGCACGATTCGGGAGCAGTATCATGCTTTAGGAAGCTTGGTTTTTGAAAACCTCAGCAAGACCTGGAAAACAAGCAAAAAAACCTATCAAGACCAAGACCCGAAAACAGTTCATTATTTCTCAATGGAGTTTTTAATGGGGAGACTCATTACCAATAATATTATGAACTTAGGTCTTCGTGATGTAATTGAGACTGGCCTTAATGAACTAAACTTAGATTTACATGCCATTGAGCATTATGAAGTTGATGCGGCTTTAGGTAATGGTGGATTAGGCCGTTTAGCTGCGTGTTTCTTAGACTCGCTTGCTTCGTTAGGCTTACCTGGACACGGGAACGGCATTCGTTACCGTTATGGATTGTTTGAACAAGGTATTCAAGATGGCTATCAGGTTGAAAAACCGGATGATTGGTTAAAAGAACAATATGTATGGGAAGTGCGTGTTGAGGAAGCGTCTGTAGATATCCCGTTTGGTGGATACACGTATTTTGAAAATGGTAAAGCAGTGTATGTACCAGATGAGTTTATTAAAGCGGTACCTTATGATGTGCCTATTGTCGGTAATGCTAATGAAACGGTTAATTATTTAAGATTATGGAATGCAGAACCAACCAGCGTCTATCCTAAAGATGTACATGCCTTTGAATATGATCAAGAAATACGACGTATTAGTGGATTTTTATATCCAGACGATACGACAAAAGAAGGAAAAACGTTGCGCATTAAACAACAGTATTTCTTTAGTGCCGCAGGTATTCGTAGTATTCTTACAAACCATTATAAAAAGCATCAAACATTTGATAATTTAGCAGATAAATTGGTTTTCCAAATTAACGATACCCATCCTTCATTAATCATTCCTGAGATGATGCGCATCTTTATTGATGATTATAATCTTGATTGGGATAAAGCTTGGGCGATTACGACGAAAACGTGCGCCTACACAAATCACACAATTTTAGCAGAAGCATTAGAAAAGTGGCCGGTAAGTATTTTACAACCGGTGTTGCCACGGATCTATCAAATTATCGAAGAAATTAATAAACGGTATTGTCAAATGCTCATTGAACGCTTTAATGGCGATCAAGAGACCGTAAAACGTTTGGCGATTATTGCGGATCAAGAAATTCGTATGGCGCATATGGCCATTGTTGGATCGTTTAGTGTGAATGGGGTCGCTGCACTGCATACAGAGATTATTAAAACGATTGAAATGAAGGATTTCCATGAAATGTATCCTAAAAAGTTCAACAATAAAACCAATGGTATTACCCACCGTCGATGGCTAAAACACATTAATAAAGAACTCTCTGCTATTTTAGATGGTGTCAGTGATAACTGGTTGTTTGATCCGAATGAACTTGAGCAAATTTTGCCAAAAGCAGAAGATCAAGCAACGCAAGAAGCGGTTAAAAACATGAAGCATCGTAAAAAAGTTGCATTAGCGAAACGTATTAGTGAAGAACAAGCGATTGAGCTTGATCCTAACAGTATATTTGATGTACAGGTAAAGCGGATGCATGAATACAAACGCCAATTAATGAATGCTTTACATATTATGATGGTTTACAATCGTTTAAAAACTGAGCCATTATTCAAAGAAAATTATCACCCACATAGCTTTATTTTTGGTGCGAAAGCAGCATCGGGCTATTGGTTTGCGAAAAAAATTATTAAACTGATCAATACTATTGCTAAAAAAGTCAATAATGACCCAGATACGAACGATTATCTCAAAGTTGTCTTTGTTGAAAACTATAATGTAACGTATGCTGAACAAATTATTCCAGCATGTGATTTATCAGAACAAATCTCGCTTGCAACGAAAGAGGCGAGCGGAACAGGAAATATGAAGTTTATGATGAACGGTGCGATAACGATTGGTACTATGGATGGTGCCAATGTTGAGATTGCCGAACTTGTAGGAGACGACAACATTGTTATTTTTGGGATGACGAGTGCAGATGTCAATGCGAAAAAAGCGAAAAAAGATTATAACCCGTTAACGGTTTATCAAAACAATCAAGAAATTAAAACTGTTATTGATCAGTTAACGAATGGATTCTTTGGTAATGTAGATCGCGAAGAGTTTAAAGAAATTCGCGATAAATTGTTAGGGTCTGATGAATATTTTGTACTTGAAGATTTACCTGCTTACCAAAAAGCCCATGAAAAAGCGAATGCGCTTTACAAAGATCAAGCACGTTGGTGGAAGATGGCCATCGTCAACATTGCAAAAAGTGGATTCTTTTCAAGTGACCGTACAATCGGACAATATGCCGAAGAAATTTGGAAGATTCAACCGATTAAAAAGTGAGTGTTCTAATTGAAAAAATAATGAATAATCGGTACTATAGTCATGTATGAAAAAACTGGAGGTATCGCAATGAAATATGAAAATGATTTTTATGTAACTGCTGCTAAGGTCGGTAAACAAGCGCCGCGTTTTGAAATGGATGCTGTGCTCTCTGAAGGAAAAGATCTTGACCGTTTTGGTAAAGTTAATCTTGATGCATTGCTTAATGACGGGAAATGGGTGGTACTGTATTTTTACCCGCTCGACTTTACGTTTGTTTGCCCAACTGAAATTCAGCGGTTTAATGAGTTAAATAAGAAGTTTGAAGAAAAAGGGGCAACCCTAATTGCTACTTCAACAGATTCATTATTCAGTCACTTAGCTTGGCAAGAAGGCTCTCTTGGTAAGTTAAA
>SKIY01000085.1 GCA_007116205.1 Candidatus Izemoplasma sp.
ACCGCTATTATTTATACTATTTATTATATTAATTGCTATGGCACCTTTATTTATTTGGATACATGTGCGTGCTATTCGGATTCAAATTGATCGGTATATGGAGCATCTATATACTAATCAAAGCAATCAATAAATAATAAGAAGTGTTTAATTTTTAGGTATTCAAACGTTTGTTTATTTTGGTTATTAAGATATTTGCATTTCTTTGGTGTGTAATTTCACTAGCGTGATTGCCAGAACCAATTGGATCATTATTTGAACCAGGACTATATATTTCAACGACTTCAACAAACTGTCTTAATGGGTCTAAATCAGAAAGCACCATACTTGCGAGTCTTCCATTGATAGAACCCGTATGTGTCCAGTAAATGTACGTAGAAGGATACAGTGTGTGTAAGTGCGTAACAAGTTCAACGACAGCTGCTTGAAAGGCTTCTTCAGCAGCCAATTGATTTTGTCCTGTAAGTGTTGCTATGTGGGCATTCGCGCATGTAAAGCATCAACAGTTTGATATGTAAGGTGGCTTTCATGGCTACTCTGAATCAACGGCAGCTTTAATGCTGCCGTTTTTTGAAACGCCAGTTTCAATTGCTTTTTGTTTCACTGCCGATGCAACTCGAGCGTGAACACTTCGGTCAAGCGGATTTGGAATAATATATGCTTCAGTTATTTTAGCTTCTGGAATGCTGTTTGCAATCGCTTCAGAAGCGGCAATCATCATTTCACGGTTAATTTCACTTGCCCGTGCGTCAAGGGTTCCTCTGAAAATACCTGGAAAGGCTAACAGATTATTAATTTGATTGGGAAAATTCGAAAGGCCTGTGCCGACAACCTTAGCACCGGCATGTTTAGCGCGGTGATAATCAATTTCAGGTTTAGGGTTAGCGAGCGGTAATACAATGGCATCTTTTTGCATGTTTTTAATGTCTGCTTCGGTTACGCAGTTTGGTACAGAAACCCCAATAAAAACATCAGCATTTTCCATTGCTTTAGACAAATTACCCTTGATATTGTTTTGATTTGTCTTTTTTGCCATTTTTTGATGCGATGGAGATAACGTATCATCATCGCTAGATAAAATGCCATGTTTATCACATAATATTAAATCTTTAATACCGAACTCAATTAAAAACTCAGCAATAGCCGTCCCAGCAGCGCCAATACCATTAATCACAACCTTAACGCTTTCAGGTTTTTTATTAACGACTTTTAATGCGTTAATTAAAGCCGCTAAAACAACAATAGCCGTACCGTGTTGATCATCGTGAAAGATAGGAATATCACAGCGTTCTTTTAACTGTTTTTCTATTTCAAAACAGCGTGGTGCCGCGATATCTTCAAGATTAATACCACCAAAACTATCAGATAAATTGTAAATCGTATTAACAATTTCATCAGTATCTTGACTTTTAAGACAAAGCGGAATAGTATCAACATCTGCAAGCAGTTTAAACAACGCGGCTTTACCTTCCATCACAGGCATACTTGCAAGCGGACCAATGTTTCCAAGTCCTAACACAGCAGATCCATCGGTAATTACCGCAACGGTGTTATGTCTTCTTGTATACACATAACTTAAGTTTGGATCGCGCTCTATTTCTAAACACGGTTCAGATACCCCAGGTGAATATACAATTGATAAATCATCAGTAGAATTGATGGAAACGCGCGAGCGCATTTCTATTTTTCCACCGAGTTTTTTATGAAGTTTTAGTGACTCAACTTTATAATCCATTGTGAAACCTCATTTCTAATTTATAAATTGGGATGTAACAACGCTACCTGTTAATGCCATCAAATAAACATCAGTAGAATAACGCTTAATAAAATATTAACATATAACCATTCTGTCGTCCAATAGACTCGTCTACTCTATCACCATAAATATTTGGCAGACCTTATTCATATCGCTTTCAGTTTGAGGATACATCAAAATATACATAGTAAAAAGCCATGAAATTTTGTAAATATCATGGCTTTTTACTATATAGTGCTATAATAAGATGCATATAGATCTTTATTATAAATTTGCTTCCATATGGAAAGGATGTTTCTCATGCCATCAAACCAAAAAACCCCTTGGAAACGTGTCTTTAATGAAAATAAAGCCGCCCAGAAAACAAGGCGCTTTATGAAGAAAAAACAAGATACTTTATATGTAAAGTTGATTGTGTTTATATTTTTCCCCGTGCTCATTGGTGTGACATCTTTTATTTTAATACGCAATGAAGCATTCATTGCGGGTCTATTGATTTGGATGTTTTTACCCTTAACAATGTTTCTTTTGATGGGGTCGTTTTTGCGCCGTGTTTTAAATAGTTTACCGATGGTTATAATGTTTATATACATTATTTTCGGTCTTGAAACAGGGTTATGGCAAGAAGGAACCATGTTATTTTTTATCGTTCCATTTGGTTCGTTGGTATTAAAACCCAAAAAAAGTCCGGTACAATATCTTACACTAAGTATTTCAATACTGGTGTTAACCCTTAATTTTTTTACAACACAATCGATTGCTATATACTTACGGTGGGGATTAATCGTCCTGATTTATATAATCTTTTTACCACCAGCACTCGGTAAGAAGATTGAAGCATATGCCCTTAAAAAAAGGTCGGTTTAAATTATTTTTAAAACCCCTTTTTTTGTCCTTCAAAAGGCGGGTTTTTACCCGCTAAATATTCATCAACACTCGGACCATTTAAAGTTCTTAAACGCCAAAGCCCATACAAATAACTAAGAATTAAAATAAATATCAGTAGCGGTAAGCCAGCGATCGTCGTAAAAAACACAAGCCCTTCTAAGTTACCACTTAAATATAAACTAATTTCAAAACTCCCCCGCAACGCTAAATAGACAAACCACATCATCGTCACTTCTTTATAAGCGGGATAAACATCTTTCCGCCAAAACCAAGGTAATGGAAA
>SKIY01000011.1 GCA_007116205.1 Candidatus Izemoplasma sp.
TAATTAAATTATTAACAATAATGATTAAAACACCACCCATCGCCGTACGTACAAAAGAGGGTAGCCCAATCGCTACAATCTCTTTAAACATGCCTAAATCAATATTGTAAATACGCTTTAAATCAATCATTAGAGATGATTTAGAAGACATCGCTCGACTAAACACATAAATAAACGATGCGGTTTTTCCAATCGCCGTTGCGAGCGCTGCCCCAGAGACACCCATACCAAGACCCCAATCAAAAATAAAAATAGGATCTAACGCGATATTTACCAACGCCCCAATCATTAACGAAATCATCGCAACTTTTGGACGCCCTTCTGCTCGAGTCAAATTATTAAATGTAATCGACAAAGAAAAAGGAACCAATGCAATCAACACGATACGCAAATAATCCCGTGCGTAGCCTATATTACTTGCAGTTGCTCCAAAAAGTCTTAATAAAGGTTCCAAAAAAATAAACGCTATAACTGAAATCGATAAAGAAAGCGTTAAATTCATCACCAAAGCAGTATTGACAGCCCGCTTCATTGCTTTTTCATCACCACGACCAAACGCACGTGAAAAGACTGATCCTGAACCAATCCCTATCATCATTCCAATCGCTAAGACAATCATTTGGATCGGATATGCGATGGATAAAGCCCCAATTGCGGTCGTTCCTGCACCGATTCCAACAAAAAACGTGTCCACAAGATTGTACAGCGCATTTATAACCATCGCTGCAATCGCTGGAACGGAAAGTTTTAGAAGCAGTTTCTTAATTTGCATTTGTCCAAGCATTTGGCTGTTTTGTTTATTCATGTTGCTCACTCCCAAAGCCATTATAACATGAACTTTTTATATGTTAAGGCTTTCGCCGAACTTCATTTTGAATTTTACACAAACTAAGGTAAAATGTTTTTAGGTGATAAAATGAAAACAAAAGAAAATGTTATTTTAACCAATATGTGCATGGTTTATAAAGAGAATCAAATTTTGGTTTTAAACCGAAAATCAACAGATTGGCCAGGAATCACGTTCCCAGGCGGACACATCGAACCGCACGAATCCTTCGTCGACGCGGTTATTCGCGAGGTCAAAGAAGAGACAAATCTCGATATAAAAAACCCTCAATTATGCGGTATAAAACAGTTCACATATGATGATGGTACCCGCTATATCGTTATCTTTTATAAAACGAATCAATTTCAGGGGACGTATCAATCATCAACCGAAGGCGATGTGTTTTGGATCGATAAAGCAGATTTACATCAATATCCATTAGCCAATGATTTTGATAAAATGTTTGCAGTCATGGATAGTGATACATTGTCAGAAGTCTATTATAAAAAAGAAAAAGGGCAATGGCTGCCCTTTGTAAAATAACTTACTATAGTGCACTAACAATCGTTCCAAGAAAATAGACGATTATCATGCTTAGTGGAATTAGTAAAAGCGATTGTCTAAAACGCTTTAAACGGGTTTTATTATGAATTTCAACAAAAAGGGGAATCAATAAAACCGCGCCACCATAAAGCACAGAAAAAACAAGTCCTGAATACATTATAAAAACACCATAAAAGACGCCACTAAACAGCAACCAAAACCCGTATGAAAAAGAAAATAATGTGTATGCACCAAGTAATATCCCAACGAGTAAAGGATAATCATTTTTAAAATTCATTATCCTACCTCCTAATGCTAGTTTAGCTCAAATGCAAAGCATTATCCAAAGTTTTACCTTTTTTATTATCAAAAACTTATGTATAATATAAGTAAATTTTATTTTAAGGAGGGGTTTCGTGGTTATTAAAATATTAGGTAAAGGCTGCAAAAAGTGCAAACTGTTAGAAGCAAACACCTATAAAGCGATTCAATCGCTCGGTATTCAAGCGACCATCGAAAAAGTAACCGAACTCGATGATATTATTGAATACGGCGTCATGAAAACACCGGGTCTTGTCATTGATGAAAAAGTGGTTTTATCAGGGCGCATTGCAAGTGCAAACAAAGTAGAAGCCCTTATTCAAAATGAACGATCTAAATAACGGTTACGAATAACCATTACGCGTTTTTGAAAGGAAGTCATCTATGGATTTTATCCCTATTTATTTAATCGTTATTCCAGTCATTACCGCTATTTTTATATATATTGTTAAAGATAATCGCGTTAATTATTTAGCGATTGTAGCACAGCTATTTATGACTGTGTTAGCCATTGTTTATTTTAATAATTTTTATACCGATGGTGTTTTTAGTAGCCAAACCATTTTTTTAGGTGGTTGGGAAGCGGTTGGCATCAGTTTACGAACAGACACGTTAAGTATGTCGTTTGTTTTTCTTACGTTGTTTAGCTGGTGGATGGTCATTCTTTATACGTTTAATAAAAATGAAGATCACCATGATTTTTTATTCTTTTTAATGTTCTTACAAGGGGTTTTCTTAGGCCTATTACAAACCAATGACTTATTCAACATGTTTGTTTTTGTGGAGTTAACGACAATTATTGTTACTATTTTGATTGCCTATAATAAATCAGGAAAATCGTTTCGAGCGGGTTTATATTATTTACTTATTAATACAAGTGGGGTTTTGGCGTTTTTAATAGGGATTATATTTATCTATAATACCTTCGGCTCAATCAATATCCAAACAGTTACGATCGCGATGGAAGACTATGGTCAAACCACACTAATGCGGTTTACATTTGTTTTAATGATGGCAGGCATTAGTGTTAAATCTGCGCTCTTCCCAGTTTTTACTTGGCTCCCAAAAGCACATGGTGCTGCAAAAGCAGGTATTAGTGCTTTATTAAGTGGTCTTGTGGTAAAGGGAGGGCTGTACTTATTTATTCGTATCACCACAATGTTTTCAAATGCCGATTACCAGTATGCAAACTTCTTTTATGTGATTGGTGTTATTACTGCAATTA
>SKIY01000138.1 GCA_007116205.1 Candidatus Izemoplasma sp.
ATCTTTTGATAAGATTTCTGTGGTTTTGCTATTAAGTATACGTATTAATCTTTTTCAATATAAGCAATCGCTACCGTTCCAATACCTGCATTCATTGCAACGACTGTTGATATGTCAATAACGTATTCCGGTTTTTGATTGAGCATGTTTTCAAAAATGGTTGCATATGCATTTGCACGATCAAGTGCGTTGGCATGGACGATGGCGTAACGGTCAATACCTTTATCTTTTGCGATTTTTTCGATGTGTGCTTTAATTTTGTTGTTCGCTTTTTTGAGGGAGAAGGCTTTATCAAAGATAATACCTTCGCCTGTATCATCAATAGAGATCACTGGTTTTAAATTGACAGCTTTACCGATTAAGCCGGTCGCTTTTTTCAATCTACCAGAACGAACCATATATTTCAATGTTTTTACAGACACCAAGATCTTTGTTTTTGAACGCAATCGAACTAAACCTTCTTCGATTTCTTTTGGTGTTTTTCCTGCTTCAATCCACTCTTGTGCTTTCATAACGAGTAAACCTTCAGCTCCAGAGTTTTGCATCGAATCGATTACCGTAATCGATGTTTTTGAATCATCTAAAGTTTTCGCAGCTTGTTTAAAGACGTTATACGTTCCACTCATTTTTTCTGAGACACTTAACACGATGATGTCATCGTAATAGCTCGATAAGAAAGAGTAGAAGTTCTCAACTTGTTTTTGGTTGGGTTGTGCACTTTTTGGATAAGTAGATAAAGTATCCATAAATTGATAGAAGTTTTCTGATGAGATGGTAAGCTTATCGTAGTAATTAGAGTCTTCAATCATTAAGTTAATCGGAATAACATGAATTTGTTTTTCATCGATGTATGCTTTTGGAAGGTCCGCAATAGAATCCGTAACTAAAGCAGTTTTATATTTACGGTTATGAACAATTTCATGTTGTTTTTTCATGTCATCGACTTTTTGTTCAATAATAGCGCCGTATGATCTTAAATGATAGAAAACATCTTGCGGGACGTCGGTATGAATGTGAAGCCGTAAAATATTATCATTTCCAGCGACTACAATGGAATCACCGAGAGATTTAACGGTGTTTTTTAATGCTTTTTGTGATAAATTATCCCCTTTAATTAATGCTTCTGTGCAGTAACGATACGTTTCTGCATCAAAGTCAAGGTGATCGGTTTGAACGACCGATGGCGCTTCATCTATATCAAACGGGAGATCTTCTCCAGTTTTCATATATAAGGTAAAACCTTCAATAAAATGAATAAATCCTTTTGCGCCTGCATCAACGACATCCGCATTTCTGAGTTTCTTCATAGCGACTTTGGTATGTTCTAAAGAAACTTTTAATGTTTCTAATGCTTTTTCTAACGTGTCGTTAAAATCTTTCGTTGAAGTTTTAATCGTTTTAATCGATTCCGCAAAATCTTTCATTAATGTTATCATTGTGCCTTCAACTGGGGTTTCAATCGCATCATATGCATAAGGCACTGCGGCCTCAAGTGCTAAAGCAAAGTCTTCTAAAGCAATCGGGTCTTTATTAGAAAGTTCTGATAACCAGCCATTGAAATACGACGCAAAAATAATCCCAGAGTTTCCTCTTGCGCCGATTAGTGCTGCGTCAATAATACTTTTAAGGGTTTTTTCATTGCTTTCTTCTAAATTGCTTTTTGAAAGAATTGTTTGCATTAACGAAGCAAGGTTGCTTCCGGTATCGCCATCTGCGACAGGAAAAACATTTATTTCATTGAGATGATCTTTCCTTCTAATAACTTCTTTAGCTCCAGCCATAAACGAATGGTAAAACCGTTCTCGATTTAATGAATGTGTTGTCATAGTTAAGCGCTCCTTTTAACTCGGTTAATTAGATATTATCATAAAAATTATTTTTTTTCACAGAATATGAACGCTTATTTATAAAAAATAATTTAACATCTATATATAGCAGCTTTGTCGTGCTAAAATATAATCATGAAATTTTACATAAATAAGCGGAGGATGACTAGATGAAGCAACGTTTTCAAGCAGTAGAGATAGTAATGATTGTGTGTCTTTTATTGATTAGTGGGATTGGGGTATTTTATAGTGCGGTGTTGTTTGAAAAAACCGCGACTAATGTTTATGGGGATGCAGTTGTGTTATTTGGCAGAGGGATTTATGCGTATGAAAGTTTATTTAAAGGACCGATTTTTGTTGGGACAGATGCGGTTATGATTGTTTTAGTAGGGTTTTATGTCAGTGTTTTATTGTGGGTAAAGTCAGAGTTATTAAAACACACTTTAAAGATAGGATTTCTCACAATCTTTCTTTATTACAGCGCATCACTCGCGTTTGGGACAATGATAAACAGTTTATTTCTGCTTTATATCGTTGTCTTTGGATTAACGGTATATCAACTTATATATGCTTTAATAAACTACGACTACGACCGTGTGAAAAGGCACTTGCACGCGGTTCAGTTACCTAAAGGATTATTGGTCTTTTTAATGATCATCGCGCTGAGTGTTTCAGTATGGCTTGCGGAAATAGTTACGGTCATCATTGTGCAACGGCCTTCAGCAATTATCGGGATGCAAACGACAGAACCAACATTTGTCCTAGACCTTGCCCTTATAGCGCCAGCGTGTTTCATTGCGTTTTTCACCTTAAAAAACAAGCAACCAATTGGACTCGTTGTGGCGATTATGATGTTGATGTTGCTCGCTGCTATTGGTGTTATTGTAATTGCACAAACAGTTACCCAAAGGCTTTTTGGGGTGTTTATAGAACCCATAGAGTTTATCGTGTTTGTTTTATTATTTACAGTACTAAGCGGATTTGCGGTTTATTATTTAAAACGGTGTCTTGCAATTATAATTGCCTGAGATTAACACGACTAAACTGATAAGCATGC
>SKIY01000046.1 GCA_007116205.1 Candidatus Izemoplasma sp.
TTTTCGCTTATAGAATATCATAAATGTAAGTGTTTTACTATAACGTTTTCGCAAATTATAAATAAAATTATAAATAAGCAAATAAAAAGCTTGTCAAAAGACAAGCTCGACAATCGTTATCACCAAGGTAATGGGTCTTTAGCAATATAGTCATCATATAACTTTTCAAACAACGCTTTATACGTCTTAGGAAACGCAAAATGTAACGCCTCAACATGTTCATCAAGCTGTGTTTTCGTACGTATACCAGGAATGACTGTAGTAACGGCGTCTAATGACCATAAAAACCCTAAAGCATACTTCGTTAAAGCATCATCTTTAACCATGTTCTTTACGCTTTCGACAAGTTGATGACGCCGTAATTTATCTTTAGCTGTCCAGCGTCCTTTAATCCCTGAAAACATTGTGTCCTTCGTATACTTTCCGGTTAACCATCCAGAATCGAGTGGCACTTTAATAATTAAAGCAATATTTTGCTTCTTAATCTCATCGAGTAAGTCTCTTGTCGATTGTGCAAAAACATGATATAAAAGCTCAATCACATCGACACGTTGTTTCGTTAAAACCACCTTTAACTCTTCAGCCGTATCAATACTAACACCAAAGCCTAAAATGACCCCTGCGGCTTTCAATTGCTTTAAATGCTCAAAATGGTTCGTTTTACCTGTTAATATATCCATCGCTGGATTATGTAAAATAACCGAATCTAAATAATCCGTTTTCAACCGTTTTAAACTACCTTGAATAGAACGTTGTAACCGATCTTCACTAAAATCAATCGTTCCATCAGGATGATGACCAAACTTCGAATTAATTACAACCTGATGACGCTTACCTAGCAATGCTTCCCCTAAAATTGCTTCACTTTTACCAAATGCGTAATTCGGAGCGGTATCAAAAAAATTAATGCCCTGTTTTAGTGCATGCTGCACCAGTTCAACACCTTCTTCAACCGTCATCGTATGCCCATGTGCAGTGTTCCCTAACGGCCAAGCACCAAACCCTAAACGACTCACATGCAATGCATTTTTACCATATTTTTTCTTTTCCATAAATTCCCTCCTCATAAATATATCATAGCACATACAAAGCTATCCCTACTTGCGTATGTTAAAAATATGCTATAATAAAAACAAATATGAAGGAGGCACACAATGTCTATATTAAAACAAACACGCACCTTAAGTAACGGCGTAAAAATACCTATAATCGGCCTAGGGACCTGGCAAGTCGATAACGGTGATGCAGCTTATAACGCGGTAAAAATCGCACTTAAAAACGGTTATCGTCACATCGATACCGCACAAGGGTATGGCAACGAAAAAAGTGTCGGACAAGCCATTAAAGATTCCAATATTCCAAGAGAAGAAATTTTTGTCACCTCAAAACTAGAAAGTCATATCAAAACCTATGACGAAACATTAAAAGCTTTTGAACAAACCATGAACAACTTAGACATGGACGTATTAGACTTATTTTTAATTCACGCACCTTGGCCTTGGAGTGAGATGGGTAAAAACTGTGACGAAGGAAACGTAGAAGCGTTCAAAGCCATGGAGAAGCTATATAACGAAGGTCGCATCCGCGCCATCGGTGTTTCAAACTTCTCACCAAGCGATATCGATAATATTATCGAACACTGTAGCACAGTTCCACACGTGAACCAAATCGGTTATTTTATCGGTCTTGATCAAGATGAAATTGATGCTTACTGCAAAGAAAAAAACATTCTTATAGAAGCCTATTCACCACTTGCAATAGGATTTGCATTATCTAACGAAACCATCATTAACGTCGCAAAAAAATACGATGTTTCTGCCGCACAAATTTGTATTCGCTACTGCATTCAAAAAAATACTGTGCCACTACCAAAATCCACACACGCATCACGTATTATCGAAAACGCTAATGTCGATTTCACCATAAGTGAAGAAGATATGAAAATATTAAACGCCGTTAAAGGCGATCCTAGAAAATGGGAATAAAAAATAACCGATGGCTTACAAAAAGTCATCGGTTTTTATATCTACAATCGGTTGTGCATTTTCTATCCGCTTCGTACTATCTCGTAAATAATCGCTTTGCCAGCTATTCAACTGCTTGAAATTCCACTTTTTATGAATACCCACACTAACAATCAGTTCACGCACCCTTAAAAATAGTGGCAAATACTTAAACATGTGCTTAGGTAAACTAAAATGCTTGCTGTAGCCTTTCATAAACCATTTCATAAACAAAATTGCTTGTCTGTTTCTTTCCTCAATACTATCATCGTTAAAAACAAAAACCGTATAATATAGCGCAATTGCAATATCCTCTATATACCAACTATACTGACATTCATCAAAGTCAAATAGCGTAATCAATGCATGATCATAATGAAAATTACCATTATTAATATCCCCGTGAATCAACCCATAAGCACTGTCTTTAGGTATCGCATTCAACGCTTCCATCATTGCTTTATGGGCTTGATGAATACCGACTTTTGCGGCCGGAATAAATCTTTTCAGATGCGATAAATAATAGTTTTTTGAATAATCGTTTCGTTTATACGTTTTAGGCGTATAGTTTGAAGAAGCGGCATGTAACTTACCAGTCAAGGCACCGAGTGCTTCATACAGTTTAGTGTTTTTTAAGTATTCAGGATAGCTGAGCTTATCGCCTTTTGCATAGCTAAAAACAACCGCGACATAAGCTGTATCTAAAAACGTAATATGTTCTACAAAACGGTTGTGTTTCGATAAGATAACTTCAGGAATAGATAAGCCTTGTTTTAATAAATACAAACAAAAATCCACTTCAGCTTTCACTTGTTCTAAAGCGCGCGTTTTCACATCAGTAAGCCGTAAAATATACTTCTTATCTTCTTTTTCAAAA
>SKIY01000020.1 GCA_007116205.1 Candidatus Izemoplasma sp.
CTACATCAACGTATGATGATTTCTACATTCAACAATCTAAAGAGGTTGCGCAGTTTTATCGTGTAGCTGGGATTGATTCACCAGGGTTAACGGCCGCACGAGCGATTGCTAAGTATGTCGTTAATGAACTTATTAAATCGCATTATAAGTTGCTAGAGAAATCTAATTTTAACCCAATTCGAGAAAAACCAGCGGTTTTTCATAGATTGGATAAAGAGACTCAAAAGCGTAAAATTGCTGAAAATCCTTTATTTGGAAAAATCGTTTGCAAGTGTGAACGCATTAGTGAAGCGGAAATTATCGAACATATTAAACGTCCATGTGGTTCTGATACTATTAAAGGCATAAAAAAGCGCGCCCGGGCGGGGAGTGGTTTATGTCAAGGTGGGTATTGTGAAAATGATATTTTACGCATTATTGCTGAAACGAAAGGTGTAGATAAAAAAGCGATCAATTATTATGCGTTAAATACACCGATCTTACTTGAAGAAACGAAGGTGAAAAAATGAAGGATATCGTTGTTATCGGTGGTGGTGCTGGAGGATTGGCAGCTGCGCTTGAAGCCAATGATAGTACGCTTGATCTTTTGTTAATTGAACGCGAGAAGCATCTTGGAGGTATTTTAAATCAATGTATCCATAACGGGTTTGGATTAACTGAGTTTGATGAAGAGTTAACAGGGCCAGAATACGCCGATCGGTTTATAGATGCGTTTCATCAAGAAAATATTCCTTACTTGTTAGAAACGACAGTTTTAGAAATCCGTAAAGAAGCAGATGTGTTCTTTATTGAAGCTTCAAATCAACAAAAAGGTTTGTTCACGATTAAAACGAAAACTGTGATTTTATCGAGCGGTTGTTACGAGCGGACGCGTGGTCAAATTCAACTTCCTGGAGATAGACCTAAAGGTATTATGCCTGCAGGTAGTGCTCAACGGTACTTAAATATGGAAGGTTATCTTGTCGGTAAACGTGTATTTATTTTAGGAAGTGGTGATATTGGGTTAATTATGGCACGCAGAATGAAACTTGAAGGTGCAAAAGTGTTAGGTGTTGCTGAAATTATGCCTTACTCAAACGGATTGACAAGAAATATTGTTCAATGTTTGGATGATTATGAGATTCCGCTTTATTTATCGCATACAGTGACTAATATCGTAGGTAAAGATAGGTTAGAATCAATTACTATTTCTAAAGTTAACGAACAATTTAAAAAAATCGAAGGAACGGATAAAAATTTTGATGTAGATACGCTTTTACTGAGTGTCGGATTAATACCAGATACGATGGTACTCGAATCTCTTAACATCGATTTTCACCCGAAGACACGCGGACCCAAAGTTGATCAAACATATCAAACCAATGTAGAGGGACTATTTGTTTGTGGTAACGGCTTACATGTCCACGATTTGGTTGATTATGTATCTCAGGAGAGTCGACGAGCTGGAAAGTTTGCTAAAATGTTTGTACAAAAACCGTTTGAAAAATCAAAGCGCACCATTGAGATTCAAGGGAAAAGTAATATCCATTATGTCATGCCTTCATCATTAAATTTGAATGTGGATAAAGGGGAAGTTCAATGTTCATATCGTGTCACGAAAAAGGCTGAAGTTGGAACCGTGACACTTTCTCAAGGAAACACCGTGATAAAGACAGCCAAAGTTCGATTTATGGCACCGGCAGAAATGGAACATATTACATTTTCTATGCGCGATCTTGCGAACACAGTTGATCCAATCACCGTTTCTATGGAGGTGGTTAAATGAAAAAGCGCATGACGTGTATAGTTTGTCCAGTAGGATGCCAACTTACGATTGATGATGCACATAATGTTTCTGGGAATAGGTGTAAACGTGGTATTGCTTATGCTATTGAGGAAATGACAAATCCTACCCGGATGTTAACGAGTACTGTGCGTGTAGACAGTAGTGTCACGAGACGCTTGAGTGTTAAAACATCTAAACCGATTCCAAAAGCACTGCTATTTGCTGTTATGGATGAAATCAATCAATTAAGTGTAAAAACCCCTGTTCAAGTAGGGGATATCTTGATAAAAAATGTTTTAGATACCGGTAGTGACCTGGTTGCCACAAGAAGTTTAAAGGACTAATTTGAAATCGTTTTCAAATTGCTGTTTGAAAAATGGTGGATTTCGTTTATAATAATAAATATAGATTTATCAATTTAATAGGGCAAAGAGCTTAGAGAGCGCCAAAAAACTGCAATATTGCGTGTTTTTTTGGCTATTTTTATAGCAAAAACTGGTTAACCCAGAGATTGTATAAAAAAAGAAAAAAGAGGAGGCTTCAAAAATGCAAGTTAAGAAACGGACATTATGGATGCTTATTATTTCACTTGGGCTTATTTTAATAAGTGGGATTTTTGCATCAATGCTTCAAAGTAATTTTTACCGTGTCGAGGTCATCGATATACGCGAGGACTTTGGTGATGGCGTACAGTACAGTGCTTTACTTTATAAACCTAATACTGCAACAGAAGATGCTCCTGCACCAGCGATTGTATTGACACACGGCTATTTAAATAACCGTGAATTGCAAGCGCAAAATGCTGTAGAGCTCTCGCGTCGAGGGTTTGTTGTCTTAGTTGTCGACCGTTTAGGTCATGGTCATAGTGCCCTGCCAAGTGGGGTTACTAACTCGCTTACTGGGAATGGTGAAGGATTAATCAATGCCGTTGAATGGCTTTATGAACGTGATTATGTTGATCAAGATAAAATTGGTATCTCTGGTCATTCAATGGGTGGATACGACACAATGATGACGTTGCTTCACTATGCTCAACAAGAAATAGCAGAAGGACCAGAGGCAAA
>SKIY01000084.1 GCA_007116205.1 Candidatus Izemoplasma sp.
CTTTATTTCTATACATCATATTTAACTCTTTAATTTTTTCATTAGAAACTAAAACCACGTTAATAACACGTTTTTTTGATGTTTTGGTTTCTTTATACGCCTTTTTAAGTACTTTATGTAGTAGTGGTTGATAATTTTCAGTATTGACTTGATTAATGATGTTCATTTTCATACCGCGCTAGAATCTTTTGAATCAATGGATGTCTAATCACATCAATCGTCTCAAAACGGATGACTTCGATTCCGTGCACTCCTTTTAAAAGTTCGGTTGCATGAATAAGACCACTACTTGAATTTGGCGGTAAATCGATTTGCGTTAAATCGCCCGTAACAATCATTTTTGAATGAAAGCCTAAACGGGTTAAAAAGAGCTTCATTTGACCTTTGGTGGTGTTTTGCGCTTCATCGAGTATCACATAAGCTTTTTCTAGCGTGCGCCCGCGCATATACGCAAGTGGAGCAATTTCAATCACCCCACGGTCAATAAGTTCATCGGTTTGTTTTGTGCCTAAGACTTCATATAAAGCATCATATAAAGGACGTAAATAGGGATCAATCTTTTCTTTTAGGTCTCCAGGTAAAAACCCTAAATTTTCTCCAGCTTCTACTGCAGGTCGCGTTAAGATAATTTTTGATATGTCCCCATTTTTTAGTTTGCTTACTGCGTGGATGACTGCAACATACGTTTTTCCTGTCCCAGCGGGTCCAATTGAGAAAACCAAATCATTATTTTCGATCGCTTGGATATAGCGTTTTTGATTAATTGTTTTTGCGTAAATTGGTTTTCCAGTTAGGGTCTTGGTTATTTCAATCCGTTTTAAGTAGTGATCTAATATATCACCTTGTGCCATCGACTGAATCAAGGTAGCAACATAGATCACATCGCGTTCACTAATATGGATATTTGCCTCGACTAAACGAATTAAAGTATCAAATGTTTCTTCAATTCGTTTTAACAGTTTTTCGTCTTCTGTATTGACATGAATAGCTTCACCTTTAGTAAAGATTTCGACCCCAAAATGACTGTTTAAAACGTTTAAATGGCGATCGTTAACCCCGATCACCTCACTAAATGTATGGATGTTTTTAAATGCTGTTTTTAATGGTTTGAGTTTCAACGAATCCTACTCCTTTAGCCAAGTTATGTATATTATACCACAATCGTACAATAATTAAATAAACGGTGAGTGTTTTTTCACCGTTTATTATTCATCTTTATAAGGTGCTTGTAAGGGTTAGTTAACGCCTTCCATTGCAACGCCAATTTGATATTCTGTTAAGGTTTTAGCAATAAACGTATAGTCTTGCGCAAATGGATTTTCCGCTAAACTATCGAGGACTTGCCGTTGATAGTTATCACTTTTTAAGGTTCTTTCTAGGTGTTGGTAGTCTGAACGTGTTAAATCTTTATCTGCATAAAAGAAGGCATCACCTTCATCAGGAATAAATAGCGTTGCTTCAATATACACATAATCAGTCAATACCGATGAGAACTCTGGAATCATTAACTTAATCGCATAAATACACATCGTTCCCGCTTCTTCACCACTACCAATAAAGGTACAAGCATACGTTGCTTCTTCCACTTCAATATCAATTTTCAGTTGTGCACGTACACGTGTAAAGACATCGTTCGCATGTTCTGGTGGTTCTTCATCACGAGAACACGCCGTCAGTGAAAGCACAAGAATAAAACCAAGTGCTAAGATTAATTTCTTCATTAAAATTGCCTCCTAAGGACTTGCAAAAGCCACTAAAAATTCGTTTCCTTTTCTAACAATTATAAAGGAGTATAGACCTTAAGTCAAATCAAATTTTTAACGCTAAAAACAAAAAAACAAGCGCACAAGTGTGCGCTTATAAAAATTATTTTTTAGCTTTGTTTTGACGTTGCTTAATTTTCTTTGATACACTCGGTTTTACGTAATATTCTCTCTTACGAGCTTCCGCAAGGGTACCTGAACGTGAAACATCGCGTTTGAATCGCTTCAACGCGTCTTCCAAAGATTCATTGTTTCTAACAACTGTTTTTGCCATAAGGTCTCCCTCCTTCCGCTCATAAATTTACCATATGTATAATAACAAATAATGCCGATAATGTAAAGTTTTTTAGCATTTTCCTTCAAAAACCTTACAATTACTACACATTTAACATAAATTAGCTAAACTTTGAGGATAATTAGCGGTGACAATTTCAATATCGTGCAGCGTATTTACAAGATCTTTTTGGGTAGGGACTTTTACATATATATAATTTGAGGTATGACCATAACAATAATCACCATCACAGCGCTCAAATAACACACTTTGTTTAAATGGCTTCATAGACGCTATATAATCATTTGCCAGTTTTTCATTTAAAGCAATCAGTTTATTAACCCGCAATGATTTGATCGTGCCATGTACTTGTGCTTTCACTTTTGCGGCTTTTGTACCACTACGCTTTGAGTACGGAAAGACATGCATCTCAGAAAACTGACACGCTTTCACTGTGTTCTCAATCGCTTCAAAGTCCGCTTCACTCTCTTCAGGATAGCCAACAATAATATCCGTCGTAATCGCAATATTCGGTAAAAGACTACGTATTTTAATCAATTTCTCATGATAATCCGTCAAACGGTAACGGCGCCGCATTTTTTCTAAAATACGGTCAGAACCACTTTGAATCGGAATGTGCAAGTGCTGTGCAAAAACAGGATTTTCTGCAAATAGTGTTAAAATATCGTCAGTGAGTTGATTAAACTCAATCGATGATATACGTAATCGCTTGAGGCTTGGCAGTTTTGATAATGCAAGCAACAAATCGTAAAACGTTACATTTTCTAAATCACTTCCGTAGCCACCCGTATGAATACCCGTTAAAACAATTTCTTTATAGCCTTCTTTAATCAACTGTTTAGCTTCATTGAGTATTTCATCTTTATCACGACTTCTAACCGGCCCTCTAGCAAACGGAATAATACAATAGCTACAGTACTGATTACACCCATCTTGAATCTTAATAAACGCACGGGTATTTTCAGAAAAACTCGTAACATTTAAACGATCAAACGTTTTACTGCGGGTAATATCTTTGACCGCCATAATTTGTTTACGGTCGCGTAAATATTGTTTAATTAACGGTAACAGTTGTTCGCGCTGACTCGTACCCATCACAATATCCACCCCATCAATCGCCGCCACTGTTTCACTATCGATTTGACTATAACAGCCAATCACAGCAACAACCGCATCAGGATTTTGCTTTACCGCACGCCGAATTGCTTTGCGGCTTTTTGCATCACTAGCATTCGTAACGGTACAAGTATTAATCACATAAATATCTGCAAAATCTTTATGATGAACAACGGTAAAGCAATAATCAAGAAAAAGCTTTTGTAAAGCTTCACTTTCATAAGTATTTACTTTACACCCTAAAGTATAAAAAGCGACATCCATCGTTACTCACTCATTTCTAATGCATAACTAATTGCAGCTAAACTAAAAATCGCTGCCGTTTCACTCCGTAATATACGCGGCCCAAGCGTTACAACTTGAGCGTATTGTTCTAAATAAGCGATTTCTGATTCAGTGAAACCACCTTCTGGTCCGATAATTACCATGATTTTTGCATCTTTTGAAGTTGTTTTCAGCGCTTTTTTTAAAGAAACACTGCTCTCTTTTTCATAAGCGACAAAGATGGTATCATAACGAGAATAATCAAGGGAATCAATCCGCATCACACTTTCAATATTTCCAACATGATTGCGGTGTGACTGCTCACTCGCTTCTTGAATGATTGCTTGCCAACGCGATTGTTTTTTAGAAACATTTTTTTCATCGAGTTTAACAATCGTGCGGTCTGTGATGATAGGGATAATTGTGTCGACACCAAGTTCAGTTGCTTTTTGGCAAACGAGTTCAAAATGATCTTTTCGTATTAACGCTTGAGCAAGCGTAATATGAAACAATTTATCAAGCTTTGGTAAAGCCCGTACTTTATTTAATGTCACCGTAGTCTTATCAATACTTAAAATGTTCATTAAAAAGCAGCGGCCCTCATGATCACAAACGACGACTTGATCATCTGCTTTCATGCGCATAACATGTGCCATATGGTGGTACTGATTATTATCAGAAATGGTTAAAGTATCTGCAATTTGTTGATTCACAAAATAACGTTGCATCCGATCACATCCATTCATATCGACGTTATTATATCATAGGAAACGTTAGTGAACAAACAAAAGCCGCTCAAAATCAGCGGTACAGAGCGGCTTTTGTTACTTTTTTATTTTAGATTTTAATTTTTGCCAAATGGTTTCATCGTTGGTTAAGTCAGTGGTGCTTAACTCTTCTAACAGTTTTTCTTGTTTTTTCGTTAAATTGGTCGGTGTAATGACTTTAATCACAACATGTAAATCGCCTTTACGCTTACTGCGTAAATTTGGCATACCCTTACCGCGTAAACGGAACGTTTTATGTGATTGGGTACCAGCTGGTATTTTTAGTTTAATATTCCCATATGGGGTTGGGACTTTTAGTTCATCCCCGAGCGCAGCTTGTGGGAAGGTTACTGGCATTTCCATAACTAAATCATCACCGTGGCGTTCATAAGTATCACTGGCTTCGACTTCAAAGACAATATATAAGTCACCTGGTGGTCCCCCATTAACGCCTTTATGTCCAAATCCTGGCATTCTAAGTTGATTGTTATTGTCGACACCTTCAGGAATATTGACATTAATTTTTTTCTCTTTGCCAACAACCCCTTCACCGCCACACGTTTCACATTTACGGGTCACTGTTTTCCCTGAACCGCCACATTGATTACACGCGGTTTGGGTTCTTGTGCGACCAAATAGTGATTGTTGTTCGACCGTAATCGTTCCAGAACCATTACATTTCGAACAAGTTTTCACATCATCTTTAGAATGCGCACCTGAGCCATGACAGCTCGTACACTCCTCATAAACGGTTGTGCGTATCGTTTTCTTTCCACCATTGACAGCTTCTTCAAAACTTACGCGCATGCGTTTGTGAATATCTTGGCCTTTACGCGGCGCATTTTGTTGCTGACTGCGTCGCTGAGAACCGCCACCGAAAAACGATGAAAAGATATCATTGATATCAAAATCAAAGCCTTCAAAGCCACCGCCACCACCAAAGCCTTGCTGATTCGCTTGATGACCAAAACGGTCATACTGCGCCCGCTTATTCGCGTCGCTTAACATTTCATACGCTTCGCGGACTTCTTTGAACTTGCTTTCAGCATCTGCTTCTTTATTTACATCGGGGTGGTATTTACGCGCTAACTTCCGATAAGCACTTTTAATCTCTTGGTCCGATGCGTTTTTATCGATTCCTAATACTTCATAGTAGTCTCTTTTGCTCATAATTCACCTCGCGTTCAAAGGCATGAAGCAGCCGAAGCTGCTTCAAACACTTTGTTAGTCGACTTCTTCGTAATCGGCGTCGATGACGTCGTCATCATCATCGGACTTCGCTGATCCTTTACCATTTACATTCGGATCGCCTTCAGTTTTTTCTTGTGCTTGTTGTTCTTGTTGTTTTTGCTCGTATACTTTCGAAGCAAGCGCTTGTGCAACTGTTTCGAGTTCACCTTTTTTCGCTTTAATAGCTTCTAAATCATTATCATCAATTGCTTTTTGTAATGCTTCAACTTTTTCTTCAGCATCTTTTTTCTCATCTTCAGAGATTTGCTCTCCAAGGTCTTTAATCGCTTTATTGGTTGCAAAAATCATTTGATCAGCTTCGTTTTTAAGCTCAGCCTCTTCTTTTAATGCTTTATCTTTTTCAGCATTTTCTTCTGCTTCTTTAACCATTCGCTCAACATCTTCTTCAGTTAAGCCTTCATTGTTTTTAATCGTAATCTTTTGACTCTTACCAGTGCCTAAATCTTTCGCATTAACATTGACAATACCATTAGCATCAATGTCGAAAGTAACTTCAATTTGAGGTACACCACGTGGCGCTGGTGGAATATCTGTTAATTGGAAGCGACCCAATGTTTTGTTTTGGTTTGCCATTGGACGTTCACCTTGTAAAACATGAATATCAACAGCAGGTTGATTATCGGCAGCGGTTGAGAACACTTGTGATTTGCTTGTAGGAATCGTCGCATTGCGTTCAATCAGTTTTGTAAAGACCCCACCGAGTGTTTCAATACCAAGTGATAACGGTGTAACATCAAGTAATAAGACATCTTTAACATCACCAGATAAGACACCTGCTTGAATCGCTGCACCCATCGCAACAACTTCATCAGGGTTTACCCCTTTATTAGGGTTTTTACCGAGTTCATCTTTAATCGCATCTAAGACCGATGGCATCCGTGTTGACCCACCAACCATTAAGACTTGATGAATATCATTTTTCGTCATTTTAGCATCTTTAAGTGCACGACGTACTGGCCCTAACGTCTTCTCAACAAGGTCACTTGTTAACTCGTTAAACTTAGCACGTGTTAAACTGGTATCTAAATGCATAGGTCCGTTATTTCCAACCGTAATATACGGTAATGAAATCGTTGTTTTGGTTACGCCTGATAAATCTTTTTTCGCTTTCTCAGCCGCATCTTTAACGCGTTGCATCGCCATTTTATCTTTGCGAAGATCAACACCGTTTTCTTTTTTAAACTCAGCGACTAAGTAATCAATAATACGATCATCAAAGTCATCGCCACCTAAACGGTTATCTCCTGAGGTTGAAACCACTTCAAAAGTACCTTCAGAAAGCTCTAAAATAGAAACGTCGAAAGTTCCGCCACCTAAGTCATAAACCAAGATTGTTTGGTCTTTATCTTGCTTATCAATACCATAAGCAAGCGCCGCAGCTGTTGGTTCATTAATAATACGCTTAACGTCTAACCCCGCAATTTTACCAGCATCTTTTGTTGCTTGACGCTCTGCGTCATTAAAGTATGCAGGGACGGTAATAACTGCTTCTGTGACACTTTCACCAAGATAGCTTTCTGCAGTTTTCTTTAAATTTTGTAAAATCATCGCAGAAATTTCTTGAGGCGTATACGTTTTTTTGTTGGCACTAATTTTTTCTTTAAGTCCCATTTTACGTTTTACAGATGAAACTGTATCAGGATTTGTAACGAGCTGACGCTTCGCAACTTCTCCTACTTGAATCTCACCATCTTTAAACGCAACAACACTTGGTGTTGTACGTCCACCTTCTGGATTTGCAATAACTTTTGCTTCTCCACCTTCCATGATTGCAACACATGAATTGGTTGTTCCTAAGTCAATTCCTATAATTTTTCCCATATAAATTCATCTCCTTTTATTATTCGCTTACTTTGACCATTGCAGGTCTTATAACTCTATCTTTAAACATGTATCCTTTTTGATACACTTCAATAACCATGTCACTCTTTGTGCCTTCTAATGGTTCTTTCATAACCGCTTGATGTTTATTTGGATCAAACGGTTGATTTAATGCTTCGATTTCTTTAAGGCCTTCACCTTTTAAAACTTCATACAAATCGCGACGAATCATCTCAAAACCTTTTGCATACGGTTTTAGTTTTCCATCTTCTGTTTCATTCATCAACCCCAGCTCGAAGTTATCTAAAGGCGTCAACAAGCTTTTAACCAAATCAACATTTGCATATTTTCGGTCTTTAATCCGCTCATCGTTCATCCGACGCTTAAAATTTTGTAGCTCTGCTTGATTCCGCAGCAACTTATCCTTAAGCGTTGACACTTCCGCTTTCAGCGCTTCAATCTCACTTTCAGCACTTTCTTTTTCTTCTGGTATATCCGCTTGCGTTTCTTCCTTAGTTATTGTTTCTTCTTCTTTTTCCACTGTTTTTTTCTTTGCCATAAACGCCTCCTACTTCTTATACAGCTTCGACATATGCGCCGCAAGATATTTTAATAAAGGAATGACCTTTTGGTATTCCATCCGTGTCGGACCGACAACGGCGATGGTTCCTTTTTCTCCCTCACGCACTTCGTAAGGGATCATAATTACTGAACAGTTTTTCATTGCACTGATTTCATTTTCGCGTCCAATCCGAACCGTCATACCCGTTGATTCACTGTGTTCTACAAGTTTTAAAATATCGTTTTGTTCAAAGAAGTTCATTAACTCCCGCACCCGCTCAACATCACTAAACTCGGGCTGGTAAAGCATATTGCTTTGACCTGATAAATAATACTTGCTTTGTGTGAACCGCGTAAAAGCATCCAAAAACGTTTCAATGATCTTTTGATTGTAATCAAGTAAATCTTTAATTTTATCATGATTAATATCATAATGAATTTTTTCGCTTACTTGAGAAATTGGTACATCATACAAAATTTCATTAAAGATTTCAATGACGCGCTTTAACTCATCGGTATTCGTTCCTTTTGGCAATGTGATATTTTTGCTTTCAACATGACCAAGATTGGTAATAACTAAAAGGACACACATTTCTTCATAAATAGGTACAAGCTCAATCTTTTTAACTCTTGAATTACGAGCCGATGGCCCTAAAGCAATCGTTGTATAATTCGTTAACTGACTTAAAAGATTCATCGCTTGTTCAATGGCTTCATCGCGATCTAAATCTTGATTTTTAAACAAATCATCAATCAACGACATATCCAGCGCAGATTCATCACCATTTTCCCCTAGTAACACCTCAACATAATAATGATACCCTTTTTCACTAGGTACCCGACCACTTGAGGAGTGTGTTTTTTCTAAAAACCCATCTTCTTCTAAATCCGCCATATCATTGCGGATGGTTGCAGAAGAATATTCAAGTAGTTTAGAAAGCGTCCGAGACCCTACAGGCTCAGCTGTTTTCACAAACTCTTCTACGATAAGTTTTAATACAATTTTTTGTCTGTCAGTAAGCATGCAATCACCTCATTAGCACTCACAACATCTGATTGCTAAACGTATTATAAACCATCGAAGTAGCACTGTCAAGAGATGAGTGCTAAAAAGATAAATTCATTAAAAAATCCGCATTAAATTGCGGATTTTACAAACATATTATTGTTTTTTTCATGGGCAATCGTTGTAAATTGTCCATGACCAGGATACACCAAAGTATTATCTTTAAGCTGGTCATAAAGTTTTTTAATAGAAGCTTCTAACACTGCTTGATCTCCTGTGGGTAAATCGGTACGACCGACCGTTTCTTTAAACAATAAATCCCCAGAAAACACCATGTTTTGATATAAATAACTAACACTACCACGAGAATGCCCTGGTGTATGCAATACGCGAATGGTTTCATCACCTAAAACAAATGTTTTTGTATCATCGATCACTTGAATATGCAGTTTATCTAACACTTTAAAGCGATCAGACATATACGCCGATAAATTTAAATTCGGATCAAACAAGAAATCCCGTTCATCTTGATGAATATAAATCGTCGCTTCATAACGCTCTAACAACTTATTAATCCCGCATATATGATCATAATGGCCATGGGTAAGTAAAACCCCTTCAAGTGTTAAATTGTTATCTTGGATGTATTGATGCATGGCTTCGTAGTTAGACCCAGGGTCAATCACATACGCTTTTTGATCATTAGAGACAATATAACAGTTTTCCGCAAAATCGTTAATAATCGCTTTAACCATTTTGTTTCACCACTTCAAAACAACCATAAAGCCCTGCCTTATTTCCTAATAAAGCAGCTTGAAAGGTTAACGGGATCTTAATCCCCGTATTAAGATCATGATAATGACTTTCAATACGCTCAATTAAAAACACGCCAGCCTCAGAAACACCGCCACCAATTAAAATAGTCTCCGGATTCAACACTAAAGCCATCATTCTCGAAGCTTTCGCAATCGCAAGGGCAGCTTTATCAATGACATGTAAAGCAAGCTTATCCCCAGTTTTTGCGGCGTCAAAAATCTGTTTCGCGCTATACACCGTTTCAATACTCGTATTAAAACGCTTATGATCAATATACATCGTTGCTAGCCGTTTAATCCCAGTCGCTGAGGCAACCGTTTCAAAACAACTCGTCTTCCCACAGCCACAAACAAAATCAAACATACCAATATCTAAATGTCCAACTTCTGCGGCCAAGCCATGACACCCGCGCCACAGCTTACCATCTAATACAATGCCACCACCAATACCAGTCCCAAGCGTAAACATGACTAAAGCATTCGACTTCACTGTGTTTTTGGTATATTCACCAAGCGCCGCTAAGTTCGCATCGTTTTCAACAGCGATTAATACTTGGTTGTTTAAATGTTTTAACAACGTCGCTTTGACATCGACTTGTTCCCAGTTTAAGTTCGCAGCTTTAATAACGATACCATCATGTACGGTTCCAGGAAAGCCAAGCCCAACACCAAAAACATGCGCTAAATCCTGCGCATCTTCTTTAATTACCTCAGCAATCCCTTCAAGAATCGCCTCATGTCCAGCACCAACATCAGTTGTTACCGACCAGTCTTTTATAAGAGCACCAGCTTGATTAAAAACGCCATACTTAATCGAAGTGCCACCCACATCCACCGCATAAATGCGTTTATCCATGGACATTAACCAAAAAAAACTTCTTGACGAAGTTTTTTATTTCTTTTCCTTATGCATGGTTTGTTTACCGCA
>SKIY01000073.1 GCA_007116205.1 Candidatus Izemoplasma sp.
AGTACATTTTAACATAAACTCAGTTCTCATCACGATACCTCCTCATAAAATACTACATTATAATACACGGTAATGATAAAAAAATCAAGTGCGACATACGCAAATTTCTCGTTTTAATGTATAATGAAGACGGTGATAAAAATGATAAAAAGAACAAATACAAGAAAAGTTATGGTTAGAGACTTGCAAATCGGTAACCAAAACAAAGTTGTCATTCAAACGATGGCGATGCAAAAAACAGAAAATATTGACGCCGTCATCGAAGAAATAAATACCTATGCAACCCATGGCGCAGAACTCGTACGTCTCGCCATTTTAGATGAAAAAGATGCTGAAGCCATCAAAGTATTAAAAGCACGTACAACAGTACTGCTTGTTGCGGATATCCACTTTGATTACCGGCTCGCTTTAAAAGCGATTGAAAACGGCATCGATAAAATACGCATCAACCCAGGAAACATTGGCAAAAAAGCTTACGTAAAGTTAGTCGTTGATGCCTGTAAAGAAAAAAACATCCCCATCCGCATTGGTGTGAATGCCGGGAGTTTAGAAAAAGACTTCCTCGCCCTTCATGGGAAAACCGCAAAAGCGATGGTACTCAGTGCACAAAGACATGTCGATATTCTCGAATCTTTAGATTTTAAAGATATTGTCATTAGTTTAAAAGCGAGTGAACCACAACTCGCCATCGACGCTTACCGGCTCGCCGCAGAAACGTTTCCTTACCCACTACACATCGGCATCACTGAAGCCGGCCCACTCAGACAAGGAACCATTAAAAGCGTTGCTGGCATGGCCCCACTCATCGAAGCAGGTATTGGAGATACCATTCGCGTTAGCTTATCAGCGTCCCCAGTCGAAGAACTAAAGGTCGCAAAAACATTATTGTCTAGTTTCGATCTTTACGAAATGCCCAAACTTATTAGCTGTCCCACCTGTGGGCGGTTAAGTTATGATATGATGCCTATCGTAAAAAAGGTTGAAGCGTATATCGAAGAACATAAAATCAACCTTACCGTAGCGGTAATGGGCTGCGCCGTAAACGGACCAGGGGAAGCCCGCGACGCCGATATCGGTATTGCTGGGGGTAAAAAAGAAGGCTTAATCTTTGTTAAAGGGAAAATTAAGCGAAAAGTTCCACAAGCAGATTTATATGATGTTTTCATTGAAGAACTGAATAAACTAAAAAAATAACGCCATCCGGCGTTATTTTTGATAGAAAGTTACGAGTACGACTTCAACACTAAAGTCAAGTGGATTGTCAGTATTTAAATAAAACTCTAATGATTGAATAACAAACAATTGATTAACACTATCTAAATGATCAAGCAGTACACGCATATCATCTAAATCATCTGTATTAAACGATATCGTCACGCGGTAAAGATCAAAATGTTGTGTCAACGGATTAAAAGCATTTCCTGTAGGAGACCCATAAGCAGCTGGTGCTGAGCCAATACCAACGAACACATCGGCATCCGCATCATATAGTGGGATATTAGAGACAGCAACCATCCCGTATATTAAATCTTCTAAGGCATTAAAATCAAAACGACGCGGGACCACTTGTGCCATCTCTTCTAAACTTGGCAGTTGATCGTGTCGATTATCGACAATTAACCGTGCATCTCTAGCAATTTGTGCTTCTAACTCGGTAATCTCGTTTTCATAGCGCTCAATTCGGTCATCATAAGTATTTAAAATAATCACCCGCATCACAAATATCGCGGCAATAATAAGAATAACAACACTTATGAAGATCATATCACTAAACTTTTTACTCAGCATCGAAATCCACCTCCAAAATGAAAGTCGCAAAGCGTTGCGTTCCAACAGGAAGTGAAGCAACATCGTACTGAATAGCAATCAAAGTATCCCCGAGTTCTTCAATGAGTAAAAATTCAATATTTCTAAAACTCGACGTACTCGGTGCTAACACATCAATATAAAAGATTCCGCTTACCGCATCAAAATCGACTAAAACAATATCGACAGTATCACGCGTTAACATAATTTCTTCAAACCAATCATAGTAATAAAAGAAATCAATACCTAATGCTTCTGCTTGTTGCAGGCGATCTTGTAAGGTTAAACGGTCTTGTTCAATATTATACCCAACAATCTCTTCTAATAATAAATCACGTTCAAACCGCAAGTCACTACGCGTTTCAAGGGCATTATCTAAATTTTCTTGTCGCGTTGTAAGCGGTAAATAAATAATCAACCAAGAAGCAACAACCGCAATCAACACCAACAATAAAATATTAACATTGAAGTTTCTAGGCCGGCGCATTTCCGGCAATAAATCAATTTGAATAAAATCATTTGATGTTCGCGTTGCTTTTTTATGAAATTTACGGGCCATTAAAACAACCCCCTATTTTGCACAAGTGATGCTGCAAGCGGAATATAACACTCACGATCGATCAACGTATCGACAATCTTACTCGCTTTTTTCATTGTAAATACCATCGTTTCTTCACTCGCGTCTGAATCCTCAAAATATTCTTCTAACAATTCATTACTATAGCGGCTCGTCATATTAAAAAGCACTACTTTTTTAATTTCACGTTCACCTGAATTTAAATTATATTTATAATAATTACTAATCTTCGCAATCTCACTATCTAACAACTCTAAATATTTATCATTATCTAACGATTTTTGATTAACGTTTTGTACTAAAGAAAAAATCGGTATTTCTTCATCAAATATATACATTGAATACGTTGAATCAAACACCGCAACAAACATAACATCACGGTCAAACTCTAAATCACTA